>DATCPU010000026.1:0-3336 GCA_036569925.1 Candidatus Dormiibacterota bacterium | reverse complement strand
GCGTTACGGATGAAAGTCAAGTCCACTTCGCGGTAGGCACCTCCATTTGCAAAAGTTTCCGGTGGGCGTCGGTTGACGACCGAGCTAAAGCGCAGGCTCTGGGGCTGAGTCCTGCCGCGCTGCTTGCCCCGTAGAGGGCCTAGAAGATGCGCGCCCCGTTGTCGCGCCGGCGCCCTTTGCTCCCGTTGCCTTCCAATCAGCGACGAGCCGCCGGTAGGCGGCCTCGGCGCGCTGGACCAGCTCGCGCTCTGCCTCGCGCTCCTTTGCAGTGGCCCTGACCGCTTTGCCGCTGTGGCGCTTTGGCAGTGGCGGCGCCCCGGCGTCGAGCTCTGCCCGGCGCAGCTTGGCCCGAAGGAGGGAGGGCCGCGCGAAGGCGTAGTCCTCTTCCTTGCTGAGCAGCTGCCAGCAAAGGCAGGCGATCTTGCGGGCCACCGCGACCGCGGCGACCTGGGAGCCCTTGCGGACGCGGACGCGTTCGCCGAAGGCCCGCAGCGGACCCGGCGAGCGGACCGCGCTCCACGCCGCCTCGACCAACACCGAGCGGGCCTGGGCGTTGCCGCACTTGGAGATCCGCCCGTGGCGGGCGGGCTCCTCACCCGACTGGCGGACCTTGGGATCGAGCCCGAGATAGGCAACCAGCTTGCGGGGGGAGTCAAAGCGCGAGATGTCCCCGATCGCCGCCATCAACGCGGCGGCGGCCGCGACCCCGATGCCGGGGATCGTCATCAGGCGCCTGGCCTCAGGCGAGGAGGTCGCCCACTGGCAGAGCCTGCGGCCGATCTTCTCGATCTCGCCATCGAGGAAATCGATCTGGTGCAGGCAGCCGGCAACCGTCTCGGCCTCCGGCTCGGGGAGCTCTTGGGCGGCCAGCCATGCGCGGCCACCGGCGCCGAACAGGTCTGAGGCAGGCGAGCGCCCGAGCAGGCAGCGCGACAAGACCGCATGAACCTCGTTCTTGGCCCTGGTGCGCTGGCGCACCAGGGCCGCGCGGCGTGCCACTCTCCGCCGCAGTGCCTGAGTGGCGGGATCGGGGGCCCAGACCGCATCGAGCATCCCCGCGGAGCAGCAGACGAGCCAGGGTGCGGGCATCGAAACGATCGGACTTGACCCGGGCATGGGAGATCGCCCGTACGTCCTGGGCGTTGGCGACGACCACGCGAGCGACGTGGGGCTCGAGGATCCTGGCGATCTCCATCGCCGGGCCGGTTGCCTCCATCGCCACCTGATCGTCAGTGCCGAGGCTCTGGGCGAAGAGCTCGAGCTCGGCCCGGTCGCTGCGAATACGACCGGCTGAGCGCGCCTCCCCTCCCTCAAAGATCGCCACCTCGCAAAAGCTCTGGTGGACATCGAGTCCAACTGAGCGCATGTCCTTCCTCCTCTCGATCGACTGTCGGGTGCAGAGCGAGCGGGCAAACGACAACTACGGATTCGCGCTCGAAGCGCAACCGGGCCGGTCGAAGGGGCGGCCAACTAGCGTCTCGGGCTCGCAGCCCATAACGCAGGCGCGGCCTGCCCGTCTCGTCTGCTTTTGGGAGCCCCTGTCCCGATGAGGCGAACCTACGACCGGTTCCGGATAGCTCCCGGCGGTAGTTTCATGCCGGTAGCGTGAACCTTCATCCGGGTCCTCCTTGGCTTGGGCGTCAGAACCACAAGCCTCTTGGAGGGCCCGGATGCCTCTCAGGCGTTCACAACGTGTGTGGGCGAGTCAACTAGTAGTTCCCGCTCCCGAATTTTTAACCTCGGGCTACCTGGTTCTACGGCAGTACGTCGGATACGCTTATATGCCGTGGCGCGGCTGGAGAAGGACACCTGTCGTGACTACGTGCTCCCACGGCTGAAGGCTGCTGGTTGGAGCGACGACCAGATTCAGGAGCAGTTCCGCATCACCGACGGCCGAATCCTGACCGTCGGATCGAAGCATCGGCGCGAAACTCCGCTCCGCGCCGACTACGTGCTCGAATACAAGCCCGGGGTTCCCATCGCGGTGGTGGAGGCCAAGCGGGAGTACTCAATTCCCGGCAAGGGCCTTCAGCAGGCCAAGGACTACGCGCAGAAGCTCGACGTGCCGTTCTCCTACTCGACGAACGGCAGCGGCATCGTCGAGGACGACCTCCACACCGGGCGGGAGGACGACGCGCTCCAGGCCTTTCCCGGACCGGACGAGCTGTGGCTGCGCTATTGGGCATGGAAGGGGATCGCTGACGACGCGGTGGCCGACGGGCTGCTCCTTCCGCTCGATCGCAGCCTTACCAATGCCGACGGAACGATCAAGGAACCGCGCTACTACCAGCTCACCGCGATTAACCGCTCAGTCCAGGCAATCTTGCGAGGTGATGGGCGCCTGCTGCTTACCATGGCAACGGGGACTGGGAAGACGTTCGTGGCGATGCAGATAGTCGCCAAGCTGTGGAAGAGCGATGTGCCTGAGGACCGCAATCCCCGTGTCCTCTACCTAGCCGATCGCCAGATACTGATCGACCAGCCGCGGCAGAACTACTTCGCTCAAGCCTTCGGCGATGGGCCCCTCTGGACCCTTCAGGGAAACGCGAAGTCGGGCCGTGAGATCTACTTCGGGCTGTACCAGGCGCTCGGCGACAAGGGCGACGATCCCAATGGGGTCTTCCGCGAGTTTCCGCCCGACTACTTCGACCTGATCATCGTCGACGAGTGTCACCGGGGGAGTGCGCGGGAGACGTCATCGTGGCGCCGGATCCTCGAGTACTTCTCCCCCGCGACCCAGCTCGGGATGACCGCGACGCCAAAGCGGGAGGAGACGATCGACACCTACGAGTACTTCGGCGAACCGCTCTTCACGTACTCCCTAGCGCAGGGCATCGAAGACGGCTTCCTTGCTCCGTACCGAGTGCGCCGTGTCGTGCTCAGCCCGGATGCACACGGGTGGTCGCCCGACCCCGGCGAGTTGGACATGTTCGGCAAGGAAGTACCCGAAGGCGTCTACAACACGAAGGAGTTCGAGCGTGTGGTTTCGCTGCTGATGCGGACGAAGGCAGCCGCCCAGTATCTGACCGAGTACCTGCGCAGCACCGATCGATTCGCCAAGACTGTCGTCTTCTGTGTCAACCAGGAGCACGCGGACCAAATGCGGCGCGCGCTCCACAACGCCAACTCCGACCTCACCAGGCAGCACCCCGACTACGTCGTGCGGATAGTCAGTGACGAGGGCGAGGTCGGCCGCAGCCACCTGAGCAGGTTCGCCGACACCGAGACCGACACCCCGGTCATCGCCACGACCTCTCAGCTGCTCTCGACGGGAGTCGACCTGCCGACCGTCCGCAACATCGTGCTTTTTCGGCCGGTCGGCTCGATTGCCCTCTT
>DATCPU010000025.1:0-2133 GCA_036569925.1 Candidatus Dormiibacterota bacterium | reverse complement strand
ACTGAGCGCTCCTGGCCGAAGGCCAGGATGCCAGGTGCGCCCGGCATGGGCGCAGAACAACGAGGTGAAGCAATGAAGTAGAGCCAAGTCCTCTTGGGACCCTGACGGAGGGAACCCCCACCAACGAGACAGGGGCGCCGGCCCGGAGTACCGGGACCGCGACGGCCGCAAGGACGTGGCGACCGCGAGGTGGCGTCTGATGGAAGTCCAAAGGTGCAGCACCGAACCGAACGAAAGTGAAGCGCCGTAAGGCGTGGAGACCGCTGGGTGAGCTGGCTTGCAGCAGTGAAGCCCCATATCCGTCGGGCGGCCCGCGTAGTGGCGACTGAGTCGGTGTGAAGTTCTGCGTTCTTACCCGGGGAGACCTCTCGGCTCCCGCGGCGTGCAAACGCGGCGGAATTCATCGAGAACGAAAGGACGAGATGAAGAAGGGACGAGAGGAGTCGGATGGTCGTGAAGTACCGGAAGGCCGGCGAAAGCCGGTCCCAACCGCCGTGAGGCGGGGAGGGAAGGCGACCACGGCCAGCCAAGAGGCAGACCAGTTGGGACTGTTTGCCGAGACAGCCGACAGCCCGCAAGGGACCGCGGTCGAAGAGCTGACGGGCCAACCCGCCAGGAAACGACAAGCGGCGCCGAAGTCGGCAAACACGCCCAGAACGGATCTGCCCACGATGACGATGGAGGAGGTGGCGAGCGAAGAAAATCTGAGAAGCGCGTTCGAGGAAGTGGCGAAGAACGACGGCGCCCCGGGCGCGGACGGCCAGAGCATCGAGCAAGTGCGCGAGCGACTGGATGCCGTGTTGTTCCGGCTCCACCGCGACCTGCTGACTGGAAACTACAGACCCGGGAGAATTCGCCGGGTCATGATTCCGAAGGCGGGAGGCGGAGAGCGGGGGCTTGGGATCCCTGACGTCGTGGATCGGGTGGTGCAGCAGGCAGTGCAGCGAGTGCTCAGCCCGCACTATGAGCCAACGTTTCACGAATCAAGTCACGGATTCCGACCGGGACGGAGCTGTCACACAGCGATCGCCGAAGCCAAGAGGTATCTGGAGGAAGGGTATGAATGGGTGGTCGATCTGGACCTGGAGAAATTCTTCGACCGCGTGCACCACCAGAGGTTGGTGGCGCGGCTGGAAGAGCGGGTCAAGGACCGGCGGCTGATCAACCTGATCTGGCAGATGCTGAAGGCCAAGGTGGTGATGCCCGAGGGAGTGGTGGTGGCAACGGAAGAAGGGGTACCGCAAGGCGGACCGCTATCGCCGTTGCTGAGCAACATCGTGCTGGACGAGCTGGACAAAGAGCTCGGCCGGCGTGGACACCGCTTCGTGCGCTACGCGGACGACAGCAATATTTATGTCGGCAGCGAGCGCGCGGGACATCGTGTGATGGCAAGCGTGGTGCGGTTCATCGAAGGGCGGCTGCGCCTGAAAGTGAATCGCAGCAAAAGCGCTGTCGCCCGACCCGAAGAACGGCACTTCGTCGGATTCAGCCTGCGCCGCGAGGCGAAGGATGGAGCTGTCGAGGTGGTGATATCGAAGCGGACGCAAGACCGCATCGACGCGAAAATCTACGAGCTGACGCCAAGAACGTGGGGCCAGTCGTTTAACGGCTGTATCCGACGATTGAACGCGTACCTGCGTGGATGGATCGAATTCTTCGGGCGAAGCTGCACGAAACAAATTGTGCGGCCGTTACACACCATGGACGCGCATATCAGACGACGCCTGCGTGCTTTGCTGCTCAAACAGTGGAAGCGCAAGCGTTTCATCGCCAGACGCCTCGTTCGGATGGGAGCGCGGGCCAAAACCGTATGGCGCGTCGTCTACGAGGGACGCAAGTCCACGTGGGCGCTGAGCCACTGCGGCCCGGTCGACCACGCGCTTGACCGGGCATTCTTTGCGAGGTGCGGTCTGCTGTCTTTGGAGCTGCACTATAGCGAAATGCACCGGGTCGTCGTCCCGGCTCAGCTCAGCCTGAGCCTGGGGTAACTGCGGGCGGCAACGCCGATGCTGGACTACGGGCTTCGCCCCGACGCCAGCATCCCGAAGAGCCGGATGTGAGGCCCACCAGTCCGGTTCCGTGAGAGGGGCCCCCGGGCAACCGGGGGTCCCTACTCGACCGAAGGTTCCGAGG
>DATCPU010000024.1:0-3974 GCA_036569925.1 Candidatus Dormiibacterota bacterium | reverse complement strand
CTGAGCTCAAAGAGCTCGCCATTCAAGGACGGGCATTCTCCGATGTCGTGCTGCTGGGCATGGGCGGCTCGAGCCTGTGCCCTGACGTGATGCGCAACACCTTCGGCGCGATCAAGGGCCACCCAACGCTGCACGTGCTGGACACCACCGACCCCGCGACCATCCCGGGCGTCCGCGCCAAGATCAAGCTCGACAAGACGCTTTTCATCGTCGCCTCGAAGTCCGGCGAGACGACCGAGACGCTGTCCCACTTCGCCTATTTCTGGGACCAGGTCACCAAAAACGGCAAAAAAGACGCGAAGAACGGAAAGGCGGGGCGCCAGTTCGCGGCGATCACCGACCCGGGCACGTCGCTGGAGAAGCTGGCGAAAGCCCACAACTTCCGCTGGGTCTTCCCCGGCTCGGCCGACATCGGCGGCCGCTACTCGGCGCTGAGCAACTTCGGCGTGGTGCCGGCGGCGCTGATCGGCGTCAACGTGGGGGAGATGCTGGAGCGCGCGGTCGAGATGGCGCACGCGTGCGCCGACTCGGTGGAGACGAATACCAATCCCGGCGTGTGGCTGGGCGCGGTGCTCGGTCAGATGGCCCTCAGCGGCCGCAACAAGCTGACGCTCATCGCCTCGCCCAAGGTCGCCACCTTCGGCTACTGGGTCGAGCAGCTCATCGCCGAGAGCACGGGCAAGGAGGGCAAGGGCATCGTGCCGGTGGAGGGTGAGCCCGTTGGGAGGCCCGACGTCTACGGCAAGGACCGCCTGTTCGTCCACATTCGCATGGACACGGACCCTGAAAATCGCGCGGTCAGCGCCCTGGCGAAGGCCGGCATGCCGGTGGTGACGCTGACCATGCGGGACAAGCTGGACCTCGGGGGCGAGTTCCTGCGCTGGGAGATCGCCACCGCCGTCGCGGGCTCCATCCTGGGCATCGATCCCTTCGACCAGCCCAACGTGCAGGAGTCGAAGGACAACACCAAGAAGGTGCTGGCGCAGTACAGGACCAAGGGCAAGCTGCCGAAGGCGGATTCGACGCCTGCCTCCAGGTCGCGCGCAGGCCTGAAGGCGCTGCTCGGGAAGGCCAAGCCTGGCGCCTACTTCGCGATCATGGCTTACACGGCGCGCACGCCGGCCTCGAGCTCGGCGATCGCCGCCATGAGAACGGCGGTGCGAGACAGCAAGAAGATCGCCACCACCTCTGGCTACGGGCCGAGGTTCCTGCACTCCACGGGCCAGCTGCACAAGGGCGGGCCCAAGACCGGGCTCTACCTGCAGATCGTGCAGGACGACGCCAAGGACGTCGCGATCCCCGGGCAGCCGTTCAGCTTCTCGACCCTCAAGCAGGCACAGTCGCTGGGCGACCTTCAGTCGCTCACCTCGAGACGCCTGCCCGTGCTGCGCGTGACGCTGGGCCGCGACCCGGCCGCGGGCTGGCGCGCGCTCGCGGCGGCGGTCAAATCGGCAGCCAAGTAGCACCCCCGCGTTAGGAGGCACAACTATGGAAATGGGAATGGTCGGCCTGGGCCGCATGGGCGGCAATATGGTGGTGCGCCTGATGAAGCGGGGCCACCGGATGATCGCCTTTGATCGGTCCGCCGATGCCGTCAAGGCGAACGTCGCGCAGGGCGCGGTCGGCGCGAGCTCGCTCGAAGAGTTCGTAAAGAAGTTCGAGACCAAGCCTCGCGTGATGTGGGTCATGGTGCCGGCCGGCGACCCCACGACCCAGACCATCGACGAGCTGGTTCGCCTGGGCGAGCCGGGGGACATCATCATCGACGGCGGCAACACGAACTGGAAGCTCGCGCTCGATGACGCCGCACGTGTCAAGGCAAAAGGCTTGCACTACATGGATGCGGGCACCTCGGGTGGCGTGTGGGGCCTGGCCAACGGATACTGCCTGATGGTCGGCGCCGAGCAGGAGATCTACGACCACTGCATGCCTCTCCTCAAGGACCTGGCGCCCGACGACGGGGGCCTCGTAAGAACTGGACCCGAAGGGTCGGGGCACTTCGTGAAGATGGTCCACAACGGCATCGAGTACGGGCTCATGCAGTCATACGCGGAAGGGTTCGAGATCATGAAGCTGTCCAAGAATTTCCCGGGCATGGACATGCACGGGATCGCCGAAGCGTGGCGCTACGGCAGCGTCGTGCGCTCGTGGCTGCTCGACCTCATCGCCGACGGCCTGACGACGGACCCGCAGCTCGCCGCGATCAGGGGCTACGTCGAGGACACGGGCGAGGGGCGGTGGACGGTGGAGGCGGCGATCGAGGAGTCGGTGCCCGCGCCGGTCATCACGACGTCGCTGTTCGCCCGGTTCCGCAGCCGGATGGAGGACACGTACGCCGACAAGATGCTGTCGATGATGCGCAACCAGTTCGGCGGACACGCGGTAGTCACCGAGAAGAAGTGATCTATCTAGTCCTCCCCGCTTGCCGGGGAGGTGGACCCGAAGGGGCCGGAGGGGACGTCCAGGTATGCACAGCCCCAGGACCCCGCCCGTGAGCTCCACCAAGCCGCTCGACCACAACCCCCTGGCCGAGGGCCTCCTCGACTTTCGTGTCCGCGACCCCTCGCTCATGGTCATCTTCGGCGCCACCGGCGACCTCAGCGCCCGCAAGCTCCTGCCCGCCATCTACAACCTCACCAAGCAGCGCCTGCTGCCCGCCGGGTTCGCCGTCCTCGGCGCCGCGATCGACGACATGGACGACGCCGCCTTCCGCAAGCACGCCTCCGACGTCGTCACCAAGTTCTCGCGCACGCAGCCGATCGACCCGCAGATCCTGCAGGCCTTTCTGCAGAGCCTCTACTACGTGCACGTCGACTTCAGCAAGCTCGAGGACTTCCGCTCGCTGGAGCGAAAGGTCGAGGAGCTCGACCGCACGCGCCACCTGGGCGGCAACCGCGTGTACTACTGCGCCACGCCACCGCCAACCTACGAGACCATCGTGGAGCAGCTGAAGGCCGGCGGCCTCACCAAGAGCCAGGGCTTTCACCGCATCGTCATCGAGAAGCCGTTTGGCTCGGACCTGAAGTCGGCGCGCGAGCTGACCTCGATCCTGCAGCGCGTCTTCCACGAGGACTCGGTGTTCAGGATCGACCACTACCTGGGCAAGGAGACGGTGCAGAACATCCTCGCCTTCCGTTTCGCGAACTCGCTGTTCGAGCCCATCTGGAACGCGAACCTCATCGACTCGGTGCAGATCACCGCGGCCGAGGAGATAGGGGTCGAGCTGCGCGGCTCGTACTACGAGCGGGCGGGGGCGCTGCGCGACATCGTGCAGAACCACGCGCTGCAGCTCGTCGCCCTGGTGGCGATGGAGCCGCCCATCACGTTCGAAGCGACAGCGGTGCGCGACGAGAAGGTGAAGGTGCTGCGCGCGCTCCGGCCCATCGAGGACGGCGATGTCGCGACCTCGACCGTGCGCGGCCAGTACTCCAAGGGCTGGGTGCTGGGCGAGGAGGCGGCCGGATATCGCGAGGAGCAGCACGTCGCCAAGGGCTCGCTGACCGAGACGTTCGCCGCCCTGCGGCTTTTCATCGATAACTGGCGGTGGGCTGGAGTCCCGTTTTACATCCGGGTCGGCAAGCGGATGCCCAAGCGCGTGACCGAGATCCACATCAGGTTCAAGCGACCGCCCCACAACACGTTCGAGGCGGCACGTGATCTCGACCCCAACGCGATCACGCTGCGCATACAACCGGAGGAGGGCATCTCGCTGCGATTCGGCGCGAAGGTGCCGAGCGCCGGCCTGCGCCTGCGCAACGTGTCGATGGACTTCACGTACATGTCCTCGTTCCTCGTCGAGACGCCGGAGGCATACGAGCGCCTGCTGCTCGACTGCATGATCGGCGACCCTACGCTGTTCACCCGCGCGGACGAGGTGGAGGCGGCGTGGACCTTCATCGACCCCATCGAGGCCGCATGGCGCGACGACCGCCCCGCGCTGTCGTTCTATGCATCCGGCTCGTGGGGCCCAACAG
>DATCPU010000023.1:0-3024 GCA_036569925.1 Candidatus Dormiibacterota bacterium | reverse complement strand
GATCAGAATCGCGGCCCGCGCTCGCCGCCGCCGCAAAGAGCTACCGGGCGATGGCCGCCAAGCTCGAAGCGCCGCTGCTGGGCTTCGTGGGTGGGATGCCCGCGGGCGCCAAGCTGCCCGAGTTCCAGGCGCTGGACCGCGAAGGGTGGCTGGACCTCAATCTCGGCATCATGCGACGCGTGGTCGACCCCGTGCTGGAACAGGGCCGGCTTCCGAACTCGCTGATGGTCGAGTTCGGCCGCAGCGGGCTCGACCACTACCTGGCGTTGATGCTCGCCTTCCTCGGTCGCCGTGTCCTCGGTCAGTACGACCCTCAGCTCATGGGCGTCGAGCCCATCGACGGTGCCGGCCTCTACCTCATCGAGACCAATGTGGCGGAATGGGGGAACACGGCCAAGCTACCGCAGGAAGATCTGCGACGCTGGCTCATCCTTCATGAGCTGACTCACGCGTGGCAGTTCGCCGCCCACCCGTGGCTGCGCGGCCACATGGAGCAATCGATGCGCGTTCTCCTCGACACGGTGACCAAGAAGATCTCGCCTGCGGCCCGGGTCGCAGCCTTTGCTGGCATCCTGCCGGCGCAATGGAAGGTGATGCGGCAGATGCAAGGCACCATGTCGCTGATCGAGGGTTATAGCAACCTCGTCATGAACGAGCTAGGCGCAACGCTGCTTCCAGGCTTCGCCGAGCTCGAGGCGGCTTATCAACAGCGCAGCACCAACAAGAGCGTGCTCGACCAGCTGATCTGGAAGCTCACCGGCCTCGACCTGAAGCTCCAGCAGTACAGGAAAGGCGAGGCGTTTGCCCGCGCTGTGTACGACACGCACGGCATGAAGGCGCTCAATCTGGCGTGGAATGGGCCGGCCCAGATGCCGAGGCTCGACGAGCTCGCCGATCCCGAGCGCTGGTATCGAAGGGTGTCGGGTTAGGAAACCATCATGCGCTGGCGTGGCAGGGTTGGCCGGGGTTCCCCCGGCCATGACTTTGTATCAATGACACTTGGCCGTGGCCAGGCGTGACTTATAAAAGAATCCCATCGATATACCGGAGGGAGAGCAGGCGCGCGCGAAGCGCCCGCCGATGCATTCAGTAAGGCCCATCCTCAACGCCGCTCTGCGCGCAGGGGAACCATCCGGGTTCCCTCTCATATTTCTAAGTTTCTTCCTGAGCGGTTTCTTCGCTCATCGGCACGATCGCGATGGGTAGCTCGGAGATGTCGTAGTAGCGCACCGGCTTGGACATGCGCTTGGCGATTCCGACCTGGACCTTCACGCCAAGCGACATATGCCCGAAGACCCAAACCTCATCGCAGCGGGCAAGCAGGTTGTTCATCGCCTCGCGGACGATCTCCTTCGAGACCGTGTGCATCAGGTAGTAGTCGAAAAGCATGAAAGGGCTGACCGGCACCATCCCCGAGTCGAGCACGAACTTCTGGATGTGGGTGCGCCAGTAGAAGACCTTGTTTGACATCGCGACGTAAACGAGCCGCTTGGGATGACGCAGTGTTTCCTCGGCCTGATCACGCGCTGTCGGCTTCGTCGCCGGCTGGAAGATTCGCTCGAGGATGTCTTCGGCAGCCTTCCCCGAGATCGTCGCCATGAGTCGGCCTATCCTATCAGCCGTGCCTGAAACCTCTGGCGGTTCACCGGCCGACCGATTTCGCCTGGACGGACGCATCGCGCTCGTCACCGGCGCCAGCAGGGGGATCGGCAGCGCGATCGCTCACGCACTGGCCGAGCAGGGCGCGCAAGTCGTTCTGTCGAGCCGCAAGCAGGTGGATCTCGACGCCGAGGCGGAGAGGATCAATTCTGAATTTCCAGAAAAAGCTGTGGCGATCGCGGCTCATGCCGGCAAGACCGAAGACCTCCAGCACCTCGTCGATGAGGTCATGTCGCGTTTCGCCAGGATCGACATTCTCGTCAACAACGCAGGGACCAATCCCTACTTTGGGCCGGTGCTGAGCGCGGACCTTGGCGCTTGGGACAAGACGTTCGAGGTCAACCTCCGGGGCGTGTTCCAGCTGACCAAGCTGGTGTACGACGCGTCGATGGAGAAAAGCGGCGGCGCCGTCGTCAACGTGGCCAGCGTCGGCGGGCTCAGACCGGGTCTTGGTCTTGGTGTCTACAACATCACGAAAGCAGGGGTGATCATGCTCACGCGGCAGCTGGCTCGGGAGCTGGGGGGCAAGGTTCGCGTCAACGCAGTCGCGCCAGGCCTGGTGAAGACTCGGTTCGCAGAAGCGCTCTGGGGCAACGAGGCGATCCTGGAACGAGTCCTGGCCTCCAATCCGATGGGCAGGATCGGCATGCCTGACGAGATTGCGGGCGCGGTTGCCTTCCTGGCATCCGACGCCGCGAGCTACATCAACGGCGAAGTGTTGGTTATCGATGGGGGCGGTGGGGAGCCTTAAGGCCCCCCACCGCTTCGAGCTTTAAGGTCGTCAGGCTGCCAAAGCATCGGCCTGGTTGATCAGGCTCTGCGCCTGCGCGATCCAGTCCTTCGCGTCCTTCTCCTTTATCTCCGTGTTATTGAACGCTGCGTTGTCAAGGGCGGTCTCGATCTTGAGAGCGAGCGCATCGCGCTGGGTGGTCAGGCCGCTGATCGAGTCCTCGATGCCGTTGTAGACATTGTCATCGGCGCTGCCAATGGCTCGGGTGGAGGCGGTGAGCGTGTCCATGCCGAACTGCCCAAACGGAGCATTCAACTGCTCGTAAACCGCGCCCAGCTGGTTGGTGGTGTTGCGGTGCTCGAACAGCCTCTGTGGGATCGCGTGCTTGTCGAGCGCTTCGGTGAGGACTCTTCCGTCGTGGCGGTAGTCGTCCTTGAGCCCGAGCAGAGACATCATGGTCGGCCGGACATTGGTGTGGTCGGTCCACGTCGATGGGTCGACGCCGTTGTTGGCGATCCCGGGGCCGACGAAGCCCACCCAGGTCGTGCCGATCTCGGTCTGGATGTCGCCATGGTTCCATGCGAAGTGGTAGTCGATGCAGGGGTTGCTGCCGCAGCTTGGGCCGCTGCTGGCGG
>DATCPU010000022.1:0-5255 GCA_036569925.1 Candidatus Dormiibacterota bacterium | reverse complement strand
AAGCCGATACAAAAGTATCCTCCCGCCGGCCGTTGCGCAACAGTCCTCAAAAATGCCAGCAGCCCCCGGCTTCGGCTGTCGGACTATGGCTTCCCAGTTAGTTCCCGGCCCTCACGGCCCACATCGACGCCTCCTCTTCTGTGGTGCTGGCGTGGCGGGCCCGGCTGTCCGTATCTGCGTTTAGCCTGGGCGACGCGCAACGATGAGCAAGGGCTCGCGATTCTTCAACTTCGGGCCAACGCCGCGCGGATCTAACTAAGGCTTCTGGATCACAGCTGGATCACGCATTCCCGGAAACGGACGGTTACGACAGGTCACCTAAGGACACAAAGGCGGCGTCATTTGAGTTCAGGAGGGCCGTCGCGGAGCCGGCAGGACACTCGAGGACATGCCAGCGAGACGGTTCGGGACCGTGAGGCCCCGGGTTCAAATCCCGGGCCCCCGACCATTTTTGTATTCGAAACGTTCCACTTGTCGTGGCTAAGTTGATAAGCCCGCTGTATCACTGCAGTAGTTGTGCAGTAGTTTGAAGTGCATTTCACCCAAAAAGTGCGCTACTAAAATCGACCAACAGAACCAGCGGACCGGTCTGCGCCAGCTCGTCTAGGATGCGCGGCAACCAGTCCCCGTTCACCCAGTCCTGATCTGACAGCCACAGCTGCGGACTTCAGCGCATTGCGCCGGACTGCAGTGGACGCCGGCCCGATATGGCGGCCCGAATCCTCACAGAAGGTTTGCGCAAGCCCACTCACTGATAGTTGCCGCTCTCGACCCCTTGGGACTTTTGCTGACTTTGTTATGTCTTCTAACCAAACTTGGACATCGCGGGAACGCTTCGGCCATATACACCGCTGTGGCTATTTGAATGGTCCAAATGGGACTCAGGAGAAGGAAAGAATTGAGACGCACTCTCTTCAGAGCTCGGGTTCTTGGTCTCGTCTTTTTTGCCTTGGTCGCGGGCGTTTGGCCCATGGCGGCCCAGGCATCTGGGGGGCTAGGGTCGGCCGCAGGTTTCGCTGTTCTGGCTAGCACGGCTGTGACGTGTACTGACGGCACCGTCACCGGACTGGTGGGAGTCACCTCGTCCAGTACGGCGATCACTTCGACCAGGTGCAACATGCAGACTCAAGTTGCCCCTGGCGCCTACGGTGACTTTCAGAACGACTACAACGCGATTGGTGGCAGTCTCGGTCCGTGCACCCAAACCTTCGGCATCGCAGACACCCTCGCCGGTGTGACCCTCGGACCGGGTATCTACTGTTTCACCGCGGCAGCGACGTTGACGGGAACTCTCACTCTCACCGGCTCTGGCCCGTGGGTTTTCGAAATCGGGACTCTTGGCACCGGCGCCCTCACGGCCACCAACTTCACGGTGGTCGGCAGCAACCCGTGCAACGCGACATGGTGGGTCCGCCAGGCTGCAACAACAACGACTTCGGCGTTCCAGGGCGCCATTCTCGCCGGCGCTGACATCACTCTGACCGGCACCAGCCTTGCTGGCCGCGCCTTCGCAACCGGGGCGGTGACCATTACCGGCAGCAACGTCTTCGGCTGCACGGCCGGCGGCACCGTTGCACCCCCATTCGCTCCGGGCGGGGGCAGTTTCGTGATCGGTGACCAGAACTCTGCCATCGGCACATCGGTTGAGTTTTGGGGTGCTCGGTGGGCGAAGGTGAACAGCCTCAGTGGAGGACTGGCGCCCAGGAGCTTCAAAGGCTTTTCAGATTCCCCCCAGACGCCCGCGTGCGGCACAAACTGGACTGCGGATCCGGGCAACTCGACTCCGCCACCCAAAGGACCTCTGCCCGCATTTATGGCGGTGATCGTCACAAGTTCTGTCACCAAGATGGGTCCCGAGATCTCAGGTGATACTGCGCACATCGTGATCGTCAAGACGAATCCCGGTTACGCGCCCAATCCCGGGCATGCCGGTACGGGAACGGTCGTACTGATGGTCTGCTAGCGCATTTAGGTCCACGAATTATTGAAGGGGCTCCACCCACTGGGTGGAGCCCTTAGGGCACATCGAATTAGGTGTGCCTGCTCCGAAGGTCTCCCGTTAGCGCGCTGCAGCGACCTATTAAGCGCTGGAATGTCGTAGTTCGTGTAGTAATTCAGGCGACCTCGGTGAATGAAACCGGCCCGAAATCATCCGATGAGTTCGCGAAATGAACTCAAAACTTGCGAAATCGGTCTCGGTGGACGAAACAGCCTAGATTTCGGGACCGTGAGGCCCCGGGTCCCCGAGCAAATTTGTATTCAAAACCGGCGATTTCTGAGTCTCTCTGGAGTCAACTGCGCACAGCCATATCACAATTTCCCAAGGAGTAACTAAATCGAGGCGGCGTAAACGGTGTTGGCGTGGGGCAAAGTGAGATCGCAGGACACCGACCGGTGGCCACGCAGCCTCCCCAGCCGGCGGACGCACAGGGCAGGACCGTGAGGCTCCGACCCAACTAGCTGAACAGATCTGACGTGGCCAACGCGAGCAACGTTCTTCAACCAGCATGCTGGCCTTGCGCGTCTCTATCTATGTGGCGTCCCTGATGCGGAGGCAATTGATCGCCTTAAGCACCGGCTATCGCAAGTGGGCAGGAGTCGTTCTATGTAGTTTTCTCGTCAACGGCTGAACCAATTTCGACCTGTGGGGTGATTTCCCAGAAAGAGCGGGGTGGGGGGTACGGTGCCCATGAGTTCAGGATTCGGTCGTCCCGGCCGACCCATCTCCGATGTGGCGACCCGCGGGGCACGAGCGCCATGTCAGCGCAGAGCTCGACCCGGTTGCCGCTTGGGTCACGGGTGTAGAGAAAGAGATTGGAGCCCGGGCCGTGGCGCCCGATGCCGTACTCGGCGCGGCACCCGAACCGCACCAGGCGATCGGCGAACGCTGCCATGGCCGCACTGTCAACCAGCTGATAGGCCAGATGGTGCAGCCCGTTGGCGCGGCTTGCGATCACCGCGAAGTCGTGGTGGCGCTCTCCAGCGCGGAGCCAGGCGCCGACGTTGCGGCCGTCGACTTCGTGGAGGTCGCTGAGAGCGAGCCCGACGGAATGCCGTAAGGCGCCCACGGAAGCGTCGACGTCGACAGTGGCGATGTTGACGTGGTCAAGCTCGCGTGGCGACCCCGCGGCGGCGGCCGCCCATTCGCCGGACTGCACATAGTGTTCGGCGGAATCGCGCCGGACCACCTCGACGACGTGGCCGCCGGGCAGGCGCGCAGCCACGGCGGTCACGACGCCAGGCTCCTCGCCCGGAGTCTTCGCGGCCGGGAGCTCGGCGAGGCGGCGAGCGGTGGACTCGTATTCGGCATCATCAGCCGCCGCGTAAGCGATGTGGTGGAGACCGGCCGCCGATTCCTGAAGCACGAGGTCGAACGTTTCCCGCCCTCCGCAGCCGAGGAACAGCCGCCTTCGGTTCGCGCTCACCTCGCGTAGGCCGAGAACGTCCAGGTACCAGCGGCGCGCAGCCTCCAGATCGGTCACCCCGATCGAGACGTGGTCAAGCCTCATCGCCCAGGCTCGCAGACGTTGCGCATGGCGCCGATGTCCTCCACGCGGCTCTCGATGATGTCACCGGGCTTGAGGTAGCGACGGGGATCGCGACTCGAACCGACCCCGGAGGGTGTGCCTGTGAAGATGAGATCTCCGGGCAGCAGCCGCACCGCGCTCGACAGCTCCGCGATGAGCTGCGGAACCGAGAAGACGAGGTTCGAGGTCCGGCTCCGTTGCATCAGCTCGCCGTTGATGTGGCAGGTGATCTCGAGATCGTCGCGGTTTGCCAGCCCGTCGGGCGTGACCAGTACCGGCCCAATCGGCCCGAAGGTCGGCAGCGACTTGGCCACACTGAAATGCGGGAACGGCTTGCGGAACTGGATGCGCCGCTCCGAGATGTCCTGACCGACGGTCAGTCCGGCGACTACATCCCATGCGTCCGCTACGTCGACCCCGTAGGTTTCCTGCCCCACAACGACGACCAGCTCGACCTCCCAGTCGGCGCGCTCCGTAGGCAGCAGCACGGGGCTGAAAGGACCCGTGATGCAACTCGGAAACTTCGTGAAGGCGAGAGGGTGCTCGGGCAGTTCGATGTTCGCCTCCGCCGCGTGGTCGCGGTAGTTCACGGCCACCGCGAACACCTGGCGAGGCGCCGGCACGGGCGGGCCGAGCCGCTTCTCGTCAAGCTCGTGCCAGGCTCCCGCGGCTTCGCTCGCCCACGCCCGGAACGCGGCCCAGTCAGCGAGCACCCTCATCGGATCCGGTCCGAAGCGGCCATCCGAGGCCGCGTGCACATCAAGACATTCGGCTACGCGCACGAGCACAGCTCGACCATCGAGGTTACCGAGATGCATCGCTGCTTCCCTCGTTCTCACCGGCAAGCAGTGCGGCGACCGTCTCTCGCAGGCGCACCTTGGAAACCTTGCCGACTGGTGTTCGAGGCAGCTCGTCGACGATCTCAAGGCGCTCTGGCCACTTGTACTTAGCGACCCCGCGATCAGCCAGGGCCCGTGTCAGATCCCCAAGCTCAATATTTGCGCCTGGATAGGGGACGACGAAGACGCAGGTCCGCTCTCCCAGCTTCTGGTCGGGCATGGCCACGGCCGCTACCGCCTGGACACCCGGCACCTCAACAAGCAGCAATTCCAGTTCCTCGGCATTCACCTTCTCGCCTCCGCGGTTGATGAGGTCTTTGATCCGCCCAGCGACGGCGAGGCATCGCTTTCCGCCGACTTCGTGGACGCGCACCAGGTCCCCCGTCCTGTAAGAGCCGTCCGCGGCGAACGCCGCGCCTCCGATCCCACCCAGATGGGCGGTAATCGTGTAGGGACCGCTTACCTGCAACTCACCGACCTCACCGTCGGCCACCTGCCGGCCTTCGTCATCGACGACACGGAAAACGTCGTCTGGGCTGAGGGGATAGCCGACGGTCTCTCGCCGCATTTCGCGCGGCGCGTCAAGGGGCGTTCCGGTGCAGAATCCTTCGCCCATCCCGAATTGCTGAACGACGTTGACGCCGAGCTTCTCGAGCCTGTCAAAGAGGGCCGGTGGCACCACCGCCGCGCTCAGGGAGAGGCGGCGCAAGGACGAGAGGAGGGCCCTGAAATCACTCCGGTCGAGCAGCGAAATGACGAAGCCAGGGACAAGGACCATCGAGTCGGCATTCTCCGCGATGAGGAATGGGATGAATTCCTCAGGTTGCCGATCGGCTACCAGCAGCGTCGCTCCGACGGAATGGGCGGCGTGGAGGGCCCCGTGAATCCC
>DATCPU010000021.1:0-2109 GCA_036569925.1 Candidatus Dormiibacterota bacterium | reverse complement strand
G
Organism: Candidatus Dormiibacterota bacterium; assembly: GCA_036569925.1. Lineage (GTDB taxonomy): Bacteria > Chloroflexota > Dormibacteria > Dormibacterales > Dormibacteraceae > Palsa-872. Next base: position 2,108 of record DATCPU010000021.1, on the reverse strand, counting down.
GCGCAGAAAGCACTGGGTCGCGCCCTGCGACGTTCACTTCAGCGCATGACTATGCAGTGAAGTCCGGCTTTTACGCATCGCTGGCTCGCAGGCAACCCTTTCCAGATACTGAGTTTGAGCTCGGAACCGCGCATCCGCCGGCGAATGCGGGTAATTCCGAGCCGCAAAAGGCACCTTTCCCGGCAATCGACGCCTGCATATTCATGCAGGTACTTGGCCGCCCCTCGGCACCACGCCTCGCTTCCCGAGGCCAGGACCCACGAGCCACGTCTCCGTCGCCTGATCCTGCGAGCTGTTCAGCCTAATAGGAGCAGAGCCTCCGAAGATAAGGAGGTTGTCCGAGTCGCTGGCGGTTGAGCACTTTGTTCAGCCCAGGCCCCCTGAGCCTTAAGGCTAGAGGGTGCCGCCGCCAGTCGATGAGGAGAGAAGACGACCGGTGGGATGTCGGGCCGATGGAGCCCTTATCTATTAGGGCGTCGCTGCTCTTCTCGGACTCGGTGGTCGGTCATGCCCAAGAGGGAGGCGCGATGGTTTTCGTTGGAGTCGATTGGGCCGAGGCACATCACGACATCTGTGTGCTAGATGAGTCCGGGCAGGTGGTCGGCAAGCGGCGGGTCCCGGACGGCGTGGAGGGGATTCGACGAATCCACGAGTTGGTCTCCGCTCAGGGGGGTGAGCCGGAGCAGGTGGTGGTCGGCATCGAGACCGACCGAGGCCTCCTGGTGGGTGCGCTGTTGGCCGCCGGGTATCAGGTCTACGCAATCAATCCGCTTTCAGCCAGTCGTTACCGGGACCGACATGTCACCTCGCGCGCGAAGTCGGATCCAGGCGACGCGAAGGTTCTTGCCGACCTGGTCCGGACCGACCGCCACAACCATCGACAGGTGGCCGGCGATTCCGAGCTCGCCGAAGCGGTGAAGGTCTTGGCGCGCGCCCACCAGGACCTCATCTGGTCACGTCAGCGCTTCGTGAACCGACTGCGCAGCACCCTCCGCGAGTTCTATCCAGCCGCGCTTGAAGCTTTCGGTGGGGATCTCGATTCGGCTGAGGCACTCACCCTCCTTGAGCGGGCGCCGACGCCCGGGCAGGGGCGACAACTCTCGCAGGCAAAGATTGTGGCCACGCTGCGCAAGAGCGGACGTAAGCGCAATCTCGAGTCCCGAGCTGCTCAAATTCAGGCGGCCCTGCGTGCCCCGAATTTGCAGGCGCCACCCCGCGTGAGCAGCGCCTACGGGGTGATCGTCAAGAGCATGGTCGCCGTCGTCGACGACCTGAACCGTGAATTGGTCGGGCTCGAAGCAGAGCTCTCGCAGAATTTTGAAGGACACCCGGACGCCGAGATCTACCGGAGTCTGCCTGGACTTGGCGTCATCCTCAGCGCCCGGGTGTTGGCCGAGTTCGGTGACGACCCGAACCGGTTTGACCATCCTAAATCGCGCAAGGCCTACGCCGGAACCGCGCCCATTACCAAAGCTTCCGGGACCCGCCTGGTCGTACTTGCACGAGTCGCTCGCAACCGTCGGCTGGCTGACGCCTGCTATTGGTGGGCCTTCTCCAGCCTCTCGGGGTCAGCTGGTGCCCGGCGCTACTACGACATCCTCCGTGGCCGCGGTCAGACCCACCACCAGGCCCTTCGCGCCCTTGGCAACCGCTGGGTCGGGATCCTCCACGGCTGCCTCCGACATCGCTCGCCCTACTCGGAAACCGTCGCCTGGCCAACCCCTCTCGAGGTTGCCGCTTGACAAGTTACCGCCGTGGGATGTCTAGCTGGAGGCCTCCACGCCCTCCTCGCTGGCGATCGTCTCGAACCCGCCGAGGTAGGCACGCTGGACGCGCTCGTCAGCCGCGAGGTCCCTGGCGTTGCCCTCGAGGACGATCTTCCCGGTCTCCAGCACGTAGGCTCGGTCGGCTACGCGGAGTGCCTGGCGGGCGTTCTGCTCGACGAGAAGGACGGCGACGCCCTGATCGGCGAAGCGGCGCACGATCTTGAGGATCGTCCTCGCGAGCACCGGCGACAGGCCCAGCGACGGTTCGTCGAGGGTCAGGACCTTGGGATCGTTCATCAGCGCACGGCCGATCGCGAGCATCTGCTGCTCACCCCCCGAGAG
>DATCPU010000020.1:0-7043 GCA_036569925.1 Candidatus Dormiibacterota bacterium | reverse complement strand
CCCGTAGACAGTGAGGAAGCTGGCAGCCGTCGTGTTCGTGACCGTGACATTCATTACCACGGCCGTCGCGCTGGCCGCCGGGCCGGTGAGGGTGAAGGTTCTCGATCCACGGGCTCCCAGCGGGCCGCCGGTGGTTCTGGTGTCGAGCTGGCGAGCCGGCGTGACGGCGGTGTACGCGACCGGCGACGGCGTCGCGAATGTGAACGACTTGATCACGTTGTTCGCCGCCACGAAAACCTGGCCGCCGGCTTCCGCCGGGGTCGAGAAGCGGTTGATACCGAAGCCTGCGCTCTGGTAGATCTTCGTCCCGGTGGCGGCGTCGAAGGCCGCCAGGCCGCCGCCGTTGCTCGCCGCCCAGACCGCGCCGCCGGCCACAATCGGGGGCCCATAGGTGGTCGAGCCACCTGTGTTCCAGTTGGGCGACGCACACAGGGAATCGCATGGAGTGAATGACGGGGTTGCGGTGTTGACGTTGAGAGCCACCAACCCGCGCCCCTCGCACTCGACGTAGACGAACGGAGCGGCATACGCGAACGAGCCGAACGTGGCATCGCTGGTGTTGCCGAAGCACACGTCGGCCTCGGAGTAAGGGGCCGGCTTCGGTGTGGGATAGAGCTGGCCGTCTTTACCACCGAGGCTGGCCGGGTTGAGCAGGAACCCGCCACCGTGCTTGCCGGCAGTGAACATCAGGCTGGGGCTGATCAAAACCGGGCTGGCTGATCCAAGGTCGGAGTCGGGGCCGCACCAGTTCGACTGCCAGTCGTCAGGCTGGAAGAACGTCGGCGAGGTGAGGGTCGGGCTGACCCGGACCACCGAATCGCTCATTGAAGCCCCAGGGCAGGGGATCGCGTTTCCGGTCGCGAAAAAGACGTTGTGCGATGAGTTGTCGACCAGCACCCCTCCGGCCGCCCATACGCTCTCGGCACCCGAAGGTGTCCTGAAGACCTTGTTCGCTGCGTTGCCGACAGTCGGGACGGCCACCACGTAGCCGTAGTAGGGCCGGGTGCCATCGAAGCAATCGCCGGAGCGACCCCCGATCGGTATGTACACATAGCCGTTCGCCAAAGCCAGGGCGCCGCGCTCCTGCTGGATTTTCCAGTCGAAGCCTGAAGGCGCGACGATCCGGTTGAAGATCACGGCTCCCGTCGTGAGATCGAGGCCGAACAAGTGGTATGTCGGAGTGCTGCCCGCGATGAGCGCTGCGGCAAAGATCCGATTGGTGGCCGGGTCGATCACCGGGGTCCCGATGATGCCCTGCGGCGCGACGTTGCCGCATTTCCAACCGCTGCTCTGGGGCGTGCCCAGGTGCCGGCTCCAGACCACCGAGCCGTCGAACTGGCTCAGCGCGTAGATCGTGTTGTTCAGGGTCGCCACATAGACGAGGCTGCTGTAGATGAGCGGTTCTGCATAAACCTCCTCATCCAGAGCCGGCTCCGTCCACCCCGGCGTCGGATTGATCGACCCGGATACGGCCGGCGGAGCCGAAGGGTCGAGCCCTGTATGCGCGTTGTCGTGGTGATAGGTGGTCCATGACCCGCTGCCTGCGATCAACGGCGGCAGGGCGGCGAGGGGCGGTACGGCCCGAACCGGGGGCGATCCGGCCTGGGCGGCGGACGGGACAGCAAGGCACGCCGCGACCGTGGCCGCCAACACCAACCTGCGCTGAAGGAACGCCCAGCGGTTCACGCTGACTGCAACTAGCCTGAGACGGCTTTCTTGCCCCTGGATTCCGTCAGGGTAACCCGAGCAAGTTTTCGCTGTCGAGCGGGATAGACAATCCACTTGCGTTCCCAAAGCACGACGACCGATTTGGGGCGGTGGCCAAGGCCGTTGGCTCTCGCTCTTGCGCTGCTGTTAAGCGCGGCCGCCCTCGTACTGTCGGGCGATGCATCGCACTACGCGAGCGCACGCGTGGCGACCTCGACGCCAAGTCGCCTTGACTTTGGCCTGTCCAACGACCCTTCGGAGATCTCGTGGATGACGTCATCCGGGGTGCCGTGGAGGTATCGCTACCAATACCTTGCCGGTGGCGTGAACACTGGTGCGGGCTGGGAGACCTGGAACAGCCCATCTGGGGCCTTCGCGACACTTTTCATGAATGACTCCGACAACCACGGCTATTTCCCGGTTTTCACCTACTACGAGCTGCTGCAGTCAACGCCGTCGATCGGAGGCGACGAGCTGACCCGCGACTACAACAACCTCAACAATGCCGGGACGATGAGGGCGTACTACACGAACTTCGCGCTGCTGATGACCAAGGCCAAAGCCTTCGCTAAGCCGGTGATCGTCCACATCGAGCCCGACCTTTTCGCCTACATGGAGCACAAGGCGGGCGGCTTGGATGCCTCGAAGGTCAGCGCATCGGTGACCAGCTCCGGCTACGCCGGTGTACGGGGTCTACCCAACACCTTCCAGGGGTTTGCATGGGCTTTGCTGTCGCTGCGCGACGGCATCGCCCCTAACGTGATTCTCGCCACACACGCATCGACTTGGGCGAGCGGAGTCGACATCGGCTTGAACACGGATCCCACCTTCAACATGGCGGCTGACGCAGACAAGGTCGCTGCGTTCCTCGGCTCCGCCGGGGTCTCGAGCAACACTCACGCGAGCACATTCGACCTCGTTTTCAACGACGTGTCGGACAACGACGCCGGTATCAACACGCACTGGTGGGACCGCACCGACGCGACCCTGCCCAACTTTCAGCAGTGGTTGACGTGGATGACGGAGCTTCGCGCCCAGACGATGCGTCCGCTTGTCGTTTGGCAGGTGCCAGTTGGCAACCAGTACTTCGACACCATGGACCAGAGTCCGGGCCACACCCAGGACAACCGGGCCGAGTACTTCTTGAGCCACGTTCCGGCGCTGCGTGCGGCCGGCATCATTGCCGTTCTGTTCGGCAGCGGCGGAAACGGCGGCTCGACGTACACAGACGCGAGCGGGGATGGGGTGACCAACCCGGCCCCGGTCTCGACATTTCAATGCAACCTGTGCAACAGCCATGCGTCGGTGTGGTCCGATGACGACGGCGGCTATCTGCGGATATTCGTCGGGAGCTACTACTCGGGCACGCCCGCAACCGCGCCAGATGCGCCGGCGAACGTGGGGGCCATCGCGGGCGAGGGGTCGGCCTTGGTGGCCTGGAAAGCTCCTGTCTCGGATGGCGGCAGCGCCATCACCTCGTACACCGTGACTTCCTCGCCGGCGACGGCGCCGTTCACTGCTGCAGCGGGCGCCAGGAGCGCGACGATCACCGGCTTGGCCGACGGCACGAGCTACACGTTCACGATCACCGCCAACAATGCCGTCGGCCCGAGTGCGGCGTCGCCTGCTTCGAATGCTGTGATTCCCGGCCGCGGAGCCTATGTCCCGCTGGTACCGGCTCGGATCATGGACACGCGCACCGGGGCCGGTGGCGTGCCCAAAGCGTCGATCGGCCCTGGGCAGACCCTCAACATCAAGATCGCGGGTCAGGTCCCGGTACCGGCCTCGGGTGTGAGCGCCGTGGTGCTCAACGTGACCGCAACCAACGCGACGGCCTCGAGCTTTCTGACCGTCTGGCCGGCAGGCGTGGCCCGGCCGATCGCCTCCAATCTGAACTGGGTGCGGGGTCAGACTGTGCCGAACCTGGTCGTGGTCTCGCTCGGCTCGAACGGTTACGCGTCTCTCTACAACGGGGCCGGGTCGGTGGACGTCATCTTCGACGTGGCCGGCTACGTAGCGGCACCAACACCGGTGCCGCCGGCGGCAGGCCTGTACAACCCGATAGTGCCGCACCGCGTGCTCGACACCCGCAATGGGACCGGGACGCCGAAGGCCCAGCTGTGCGCAGGCCAGACGATCAACGTGCCCATCACGGGTACGCTGAATGTTCCGTCCAGCGGCGTGTCCGCCGTCGTGCTCAACGTCACCGCGACCAACACGGTGGTGGCGCCAAGCTTCGTGACTGTGTTTCCGACGGGCTCCGCTCGGCCCCTCGCCTCCAACCTGAACTTTGTTCCCGGACAGACCGTGGCCAACCGGGTGATAGTCAAGGTCGGGACGGGCGGCTCGGTGAGCTTTTACGATGCAGCAGGGCATACCGATGTGGTGGCCGACGTCGCCGGCTGGTTCACCGACGGCACGACCGCGGCCGGGGGCGCCAGATTCCTGGGCGTGACGCCGGCGCGGATTCTCGACACTCGATCGACAACCAGCGTCGGACCGGGCGCGACTCGAGCCCTGACGGTTGCCGGCCAGGGCGGGGTGCCGGCGATAGGCGACGCGGTGCCGCCGACCGCCGTGGTTCTGAACGTGACCGTGACCAATCCAACCGCGAGCAGCTTCCTGACCGTCTGGCCCGATGGGTCGGCGCGGCCGCTGGCCTCGGACGTGAACTTCCGGCCCGGCCAGACGGTGCCGGGCCTCGTCGTGGTCAGGGTCGGCCCAGGCGGGGCGATCGACCTGTACAACGCGGCCGGTTCTGCGGATGTCATCGTCGACGTCGTCGGGTGGTTCGGCTAGAACTAGCTCTCGGCTCGTGCCGGCGCCCAGTTGCTGGCGGCTATGAGGAACGGCTAACGTGCCATGTGTCGCGGGTTCACGGCACCGCGGTGCGTAGCGATTGCCGGCTGACTTGTTGAGGGCTACCGATGAGCAGGACCGTTGGCACGCCGGCCATCGACCACCTTGGTTGGGCTGTTCGCTCTATCGATTCATCCCGTTCCCACTTCGAATCCTTCCTCGGGCTCGACCTTCAGAGCGACGAACGTTTTCCCGATGTTCGCGTCGCCTTCTTTGGTCACGGCCCCACGCGCGTTGAGCTGCTGGAACCAATCACGCCGGAGTCGGATGTCGGTCTCTTCATCGCCCGGAGGGGTGAGGGGCTGCACCACCTCGCCCTGCGCGTTGACGATGTCGCGGCCGCGCTGGCAGACGCAGGCCGTCGCGGCTTCCGCCTTATCGACAAGGCTCCGAGGCCCGGCGCGCGCGGCACGATTATCGGCGTGGTCGACCCGAAGCGCGAGGATGGCGTTCTCGTTCAATACGTGCAGGGGCCCTCGGCGCAGTGAGTCTCGACGGCAAGACTGCGCTCGTCACCGGCGGCACCAGCGGGATCGGCCTGGCCATCGTGCGCGCCCTCCGGCGCGATGGAGCCAGGGTGATTGCAATCGGGAGGTCCAAAGGGCACGTCGAGGCGTTTCGCGAGCAGTTCAGCCAGGATCCGCTAGCGACTGCTGAGCTCGCAGACGTTCGGGATCCTGACGAGCTCAAGGCGGTGCGCGATCGGCTTGACGGCCTCGACATCCTGATTCCCAACGCAGGGGTCAACACGCGCGTCAAAGCGCTGGATCTCGAGGACCAGGCGCTGCGGGATATGTTGCAAACGAACCTGTACGGCGTCTTTATCACCTGCCAGGTTTTTGGACCCCTGCTATTCGCCCGGCCGGGCGGAAGGGTCGTGGTGACCAGCTCTTTTGCGGCCATCCACGGCCTCGATGTACGCGCTGCGTACACCGCAACCAAAGCCGGGCTGTCTGGCCTGGTGCGGAGCCTCGCAATCGAGTGGGGTCCACATGGCGTGACCGTCAACGCAGTCGGTCCGGGGATCATTGAGACCCCTCTAACCAGGGCTTATATGGATCAGCACCCAGACCGTGTCGCGGCGACCATCGCAAACACTCCGCTGCGACGGATCGGCACACCTGAGGATGTGGCCGATGTCGTCGCGTTCCTGGCCTCTCATGGAGCGCGTTTCATCACGGGCCAGACGCTTTACGTGGACGGCGGCATCAGCGCGGGCAGCTCGTGGTGGTAAGAGGAGGGCTTCGCAAACAGTGAGCGGCAGCACCATCGATGACATTGCAGTCGGCTTGCGTACCAGCTTTTCCAAAACGGTGAGCGAGTCTGACGTGTACCTCTTCGCTGGAATCACGGGCGACCTCGACCCGAATCATGTGGACGAGGAGTATTGCCGCAAGACCAGCCTCGGCCACCGGGTTGCCCACGGCGCGCTGCTCGTCGGCTACACGTCGGCGGCTTCCACGCGCATCCTCCAGGACTTCGACCGGCCGATGGTGTCTGCGGGCTACGACCGCATCCGCTTCTTGAAGCCTGTCTATTTCGGCGACACGCTGACGATCGACTATGTGATCGAGAGCATTGACCGAGAGCGTGAACGCACAGTGGCGAAGATCGAGGTCAAGAATCAGCGCCACGAGCTCGTGATGGTGGCCACGCACATCATGCAGCTGGTGACGTGAGCGACCCCGGCGGCCTCCGCCTCCTGGAGGGCGTACGGATCATCGCGTTCACGCAGTTCCTGCTCGGGCCGGCAGCCTGCCAGTACCTGGCGGACATGGGCGCCGATGTCATCAAGATCGAGCCGCCTGGACGTGGAGCGTGGGAGCGCAGCTGGTCGGGCGCTGACACTTTCATTGGCGGGGTCAGCGCCTTCTTCATGCTGGCAAATCGCAACCTTCGCAGCGTCACCCTCAACCTGAAGAGCGCGCGTGGAGTCGAAGTCGCCAGGCGGCTGATTACGGCTGCCGACGTGATGGTCGAGAACTTCAGACCCGGAGTCATGGATCGGCTGGGTCTCGGATACGAGGAGGCGCGCAAGCTGAACCCGAAGCTCATCTACGCGGCCGGGTCTGGCTATGGCAACGACGGGCCTTACAGCCATCTTCCGGGCCAGGACCTTCTCATTCAGGCCATCTCGGGGCTCGCGGCCAACACTGGGAGCGAAGAGCAGGGGCCGACCATCTCGGCCGCCGCAGTTGTCGACCAGCACAGCGCAAGCCTGCTGGCGATGGGCATCCTGGCCGCGCTGTTCAGCCGTGGCCGCACCGGCGAAGGGCAGCGTGTCGACGTGGTCATGGTCCAGGCAGCCCTCGACTTGCAGGCTGAGCCTGTCGTCTATCACTTGAATGGCGCGAACCTGCGGCGCCCGAAAGCGTCGTCAGCGGACACGTTCCATGCAGTGCCCTATGGCGTCTATGCCACCGCTGATGGTCACCTCGCCGTTTCGATCACGCCGGTCAAGACGCTCAGTGCAGCTC
>DATCPU010000019.1:0-5787 GCA_036569925.1 Candidatus Dormiibacterota bacterium | reverse complement strand
CCTTGCCGGATCTCCGGAACCTATCCACTCGGACCCGGCGTGGGATCGACAGCACGGCGGTTGGGGATTTTCGGTCATCCACCCCTTCCACCTGCTCGCACTCCGTTCCTTCTTTCTGCCGCAGGTCGGCCTTCCGGTGCTGACCGACGATGACATGGCGGCTTTCAACTACGGGTTGGACCGAGCGCGCTGGTACGGTCCGGCGCCCGCGGGCGCGCGCGTGCGCGATCACGTTCAGCTCGTCGATGCGCGCGAGAAGGATCCCGGTCGCTACCTCGTGAAGACGCGCCATATCGTCGAGCTCGAAGGCGAACCAAAGGCTGTCATGGCTGCCGATACGCTGACGCTGTTCGCGCTCAAGGTAGGGTCAACAGGAGACAGGAGCTGACAAGGTCGGACGTGCCTGCGGCAACTGGGGAGATCACGCCAGACGTCAGCGTCCCGGAGCTCGCCTTACTTGACGACTACTTGAAGCTGTACGCCTCGGAACGGCCGCGCGCCCTGGCCGTCGTCGGTGAGCAAGAGCGTATGACCTATGCGGAGCTGGACGCGGAGGTCGGGCGATATGCAGGAGCTCTCGCAGCCCACGGCATCCGAACCGGGGACGTGGTGGCCGTGCTGGGGTTTTCGCGTCCTGAATGCGTAGTGGCTTTCCTTGCCACGTGTAGGGTCGGCGCGGTCTTCCTGGGCCTCAGCCCAAAGCAAACGGAGCGCGAGCTCGCCTTCGTGCTCGGGGACTCCCGGCCACGGCTGCTCTTCGGTTTGCATTCGCGCAGCGAGCCCGAGCAAGACGACAAACTGGCTGGGCTGAAAGGGTCCGGTTTGGAAGCCGCGATCGTCACCCGTGGCGGGGCGGTGCCTGGTCTTTCCGAAGCGCTGGACAGCTTTCTCGAGGCGGGTGCCGTACAGGCTGCGCGGCAGCGCGCTTCGTCAGACGCGCCGTGCGCGATCGTTTACACCTCAGGTTCGACTGGAACGCCCAAAGGCGCGCTGCTGTCGCAGCGCGGAATGATCCGCAGCGCGCTGCTCAGCTGGGAGCACTGGTACGGAGGCCTGCAGCCAGTGCGCGCGGTTGCACAGCACCCTATCAACCATGTGGGCTGGCTGATCTGCGAGTGCGTGGCGACGCTGGTGCCAGGCGGCACGATGTTCTGTCAGGAGCGCTTCAACGGTGCCGGTACGCTCCGTTTGATTGAGCGCGAGCGGCTCAATCTGTGGCTGGCCTTCCCGTCGATGCTGATCCTGGCCCAGGACACCCCAGAGTTCGAACGCTGCGATCTGACCAGCCTGGAGACGATTGCGCTCGGCATGCCCGCTTCGGTCGAGCTCATGCGCGCCTATCGAGACAGGACGGGTGCGGTTATGTGCATCAGCTACGGGTTGACCGAGGCCAACGGAGGCTCTGTAACAGTAACCGCACGTGACGCCGACCTCGAGAGGATCGCCACCACGATCGGGCGGCCGGTCCCCGGCATCGAGGTTCGGGTGATGGGGTTCGACGGCAAGCCGGCCGGCGCCGGCCAGGAAGGCGAGTTCTTGGTGCGCGATCGATCCGTGTTCCTCGGATACCTCAACCGGCCCGATGCCACCGCCGAGGCACTGGACGCTGATGGCTGGCTTCACACCGGCGACGTCGTGCGCGCGGAAGCCGGCGGCGAGATGCGCATGGTCGGCCGCTTGAAGGAGATGTTCAAGTCAGGCGGATACAACGTCTATCCGACGGAAATCGAGGGCGTGATCGGCGGCCACCCAGAGGTGGCGGCGGTCGCGGTCGTCGAAATCCCAGATCCGCTCTGGCACGAAGTCGGCGTCGCCTACGTGGTGCCTCGGGAGGGGGCCGCGTTCAGCGAGGAGGCGCTCAGGTCGTACGCGCGACAGCGGCTTGCCAACTACAAGGTGCCGAAACGATTTGTGCTGGTCGACACCCTGCCTCAGCTCCCCAACGGAAAGTTCGACAAGGTCGCCCTTCGTGTGCAGGCCAAGCAGGGTTGAGCGAGCAATGCTGAAGTTCGGAATCATCAGCCTCTTTCCACCCGCCGCGTCCGCTCTGAATTGGATGCGCCTGGCCGAGGAAGAGGACTTCGACTATTTCTGGGTCTGCGACTCGCATGTGATCTGGAACGAGTGCTACAGCTTGCTCGGATGGCTCGCCGGCATGAGCCGCTCGCCTCGAATGCGATTCGGAACGATGGTCACCAACCCCGTCTCGCGAGATCCGATAGTTATCGCAAGCGCATTCGCAACCCTGAACCAGATAACCGGCGGACGGGTCGAATGTGGCATTGGGCGGGGCGACAGCGTGGTCCGCGTCCTCAATCGTCGGCCGGCCACGGTCGTGGCTACCGAGGCCGCGGCCGCCCTCATTCGCGCGCTCGGCAGTGGTCAGCCGGCCTTGGTCGAGGGTTCCGAGGCGCGCATCGAATGGGCCGAAACCGGTCCGCTGCCCGTTTATGTGGCCGCCTATGGTCCGCGCATGCTGGATTTGGCCGGTCGAGCCGGCAGCGGCGTCATCCTGGAGTGCTCCGACCCGCATTTCATCAGCTGGGCCCTCGGGCACGTGCGCAACGGTGCCGTCAGCGCCGGCCGCGACCCTGATGAGCTGACGGTGGTAATCAGCACGTCGACTTACGTCTCGAAGGACAAAGCGAGGGCGCGAGACAAGGTGAGGTCATTTGGGGCAGTCGTCGGCAACCACATCGCTGAGGTGCTGCGAAACGCGGGGCAAGACAGCTTGCCTCGTGAGCTGGCCGCTATCGTCGATGACCGTAGCGCGTACGACTACCACGAACACGTGATGCCGGGTGCTCCCCATGCCGACTACATCGGTGACGAGGTCATCGACCGCCTCTGCATCGTGGGCTCCGCTGAGGAGTGCGCCGAAAGGTTGCGCGGCCTCGAAGCGCTGGGCGTCACGCACGTCAACTTCTACGCCCAGGTGGATGACTTCGATGCGCAGATGCGTACCTACGGCCGCGAGATCATCCCCAGGTTGCGGTCGCCGGCCTAGAGGTGAGCGCGGCGTGCGCGCTCAGTCGAGCGAGATCTGCTGGTCTTCGAGGAAAGCGTCCAGGTCGCCGGCCAATAGCCGCGCAGCAAGCGCTGAGATCTCCCGGTAGAGGGGACGGTCGCCCGCAACGAAAGGGACTGTCTCGCGGACCATGGCGTGCACGGCGCTGATGTTGGGGGATGCCTCGAGGGGCGCGTGGAGGTCAAGCGCCTGGCACGCGCAGATCAGCTCAATGGCGAGGACATGAGCCGTGTTCCCAATGACCTCGAGCGCTTTCCGGCCCGCGACGCTGGCCATGCTGACGTGGTCCTCGGTGGTGTCCACAGCCATCGAGTCGACGCTGGCTGGAAAGCTCAGTGTCTTGTTCTCCGAGACGAGCGCGGAGGCGGTGGTGTTCAGCATGAAGAGTCCCATTCCCTTCTTGGGCTCACGCGTGAGCTTGGGCGGGAGGCCGATGTCGTACACGGGCGCGACCATATGCTGCGTGCGGCGCTGCGAAATGGAGGCCAGTTCGGCGATCAGGACCGTCAACGTGTCCAACGGGAGGCCGACCGGCTGCGCGTGAAAGTTGCCCGCCGAAACATAGGTACCGTCGTCGAGTACGAGCGGATTGTCAGTAAACGCGTTGAGCTCCACCAGGACCTGCTCCTTCACGTAACGGAACGCGTCTCGCGAGGCGCCATGGACCTGCGGTACGCAGCGTATGCAGTAGGGGTCGTGGACGCGCGAGGGCGGCTGACCGAGGAGCGTACCGCCCCTGCACAGCCGCGTCACGTTGGCCGCAACGAGGACGGCACCCGCGAATGGCCGAGGCTCCACGGCTCGAGGCTCGAATGCGGCAAGGAAGCCCTTCATCGCTTGCAGGGTCGCAGCGGCGGCAATGTCGGCCGCTCGAAGGAGCCTTTCCGCCCGGAGGGTGGCGGCGAGCGCCAGAGCCTCCGTAAACGCGGTGCCGTTGACCAGCGCGAGGCCTTCCTTCTCTTCCGGTTCGATCGGATCCAACCCTGCTGCGGTCAGTGCCTCCCTGGCGGAGGTGCGGTTGCCCTTGTATATGACCTCCCCCTCTCCGATCAACGCCGCTGCCAGGTGCCCGCTCGGCACGAGGTCGCCGCTGGCCGCGAGCGAGCCCTGCTCCGGCACGATGGGCAAAACGCCCGCATTCAGCAAGTCCAGCAGGCGTTCGGCGACCACCGGTCTCGTGGCCGAGAACCCCTGCGCGAGCACATTTGCCTTTAGCAGCAGCATTCCGCGGGTGACTTCCGGGGATGCAATACGCCCGGTGCCCACCGCGTGGCTGACTATCGTGTTGCGTTGCATCGACCTGATGTCGCCGGGAGCGAGCGGGGTGACGCTGTCGGCTCCATAGCCAGTGTTGACGCCGTAGATCCGGACGCCGCTCTCGAGCTGGCGCATAAGGGAGGCGCGAAATCGCTCCATCCGCGCGACTGCCTCTGGCGCCAACCGGGCGGCGGCATGGCCCTCGCTCACCAGCCGGTATTCCGAGAGTGTGAGCGGATGATCACCGACACTGATCGCCGTCGGCATGTTAGGTGCCGTCATCAGTCCATTTTCGTGGGGGCAACGTCGAGGTCGAGCAGGCGATCCGCGATCGCGCTGTATCCGGTCGTGCCGCGGTAAAGGTTGTCGAGTTCCACGAACTCGTCGACCATGTGCGCTTCCTGCTCGCGGCCGATGCCGAACCCAACCGTCGGGATCGCACGCAGCCCAGCAGTGAGGCTTCCGTTCGTGCAGAAGCCGTAGGTCGCCGTCACAGGTTGTATGCCCGCGTCGGCGAGCCCGGCCAGGGAGGCCTGCACAAGGGCCGAGCCGGGATTGGTGAACCAGGCGGCCGCGAACTCTGGAACGCTGTAACTCTGGCCGTGAGCCACGAACTCCGCCCGGTAGAGGTGGCAGCTCATCTCCGGCGGTCGAGGCAGGCCTTTCCAGACCTCACCCAGCCCCCGCATGAGCGCCAGCAGGGATTCCTCAGTCTCCCCGCGACCGAACCGGCAGTCGAACCTCGCGAGGCAGGACGCCGGCACCGTCGACACGCTGGGATAAGGCTCGGAATGAACATCGATGCACGTCAACAGTCTCGGTCCGAGGACCTCGTCGCGCGGGTGTTGAAGTGCGGCCGCCGCGACAACGTATTCTGCCATCCGCTCTGCCGCGTTCAGGCCGACCTCCGGATGCCCAGCGTGCGATGACTTACCAGTCACCAGGACCTCCAGCTTCGCCCGGCCTCGCTGGCCGATGCACAGCTTGAGGTCGCTCGGCTCGCCGATGACCACGAGGTCTGGCGCCCACTGATCGACTGTTGCCGCGAGCACAGCGCCCTCCATCATCTCCTCGGCGATCGAGCAGCAAACAACCAGCGTTCCAGGCTTGCCTGCCCGGCGTTCCCGGAGCCTGGCCGCGCCATAGACAGCCGCGGCCGCCGACGCTTTCATGTCCGCGACACCGAGACCGTAGATACGGCCTCCATCGACCTCGGCCGCGAACGGGGGATGTGTCCATCGCTCCTGCTCGTGGATTGGGATGGTGTCCACGTGGCAGTCGATCATCACGATCGGCCGACCACTGCCTACCGACCCTACTGCGTTGCCAGCGGCATCCACCGCAGCGTCGCCGAAGCCGAGCAGCTCCATCTCCTCGACTATCCTCCGCACGACCGCCTCGTCCCGCCCCGGCGTGCTGTCGACGCGCACAAGGTCCTGAAGGAAGGCCAGCAGGCGGGAATCGTCCACGGCGGATCTAGGCGAAAGTCGCCGGAAGCCGCA
>DATCPU010000018.1:0-5449 GCA_036569925.1 Candidatus Dormiibacterota bacterium | reverse complement strand
GTCTCCGAGCGCGTCGCCGCCGGCGATGCCGCCTGCCTGCCGGAGCTTGCCCCCCAGCTCGCCGAGCTCATCCGCCGCGGGTCGGAACTTCGGCCGCCGCCGCCCGCCGCGCCTGCCATGTAGCCAGCGGCGCCGCGGTCATCTCCTCCCAGGCGGCGCTCTCGCCGAGGAACTGCATGACGACGAAGTGGAGCAGGCCCGGGAGCATCTCCGGCGCTCGGGCTGCGTCGCCGTCTAGCAATTTTGCCGCCAAAAGCGTGTCGATCGCCCCTACAATGAAGTCAGACGTAATAGGAGGTGGAGCTTGGCGAGAGGGAATCTCGCGGCGCGCGCTGTCAAGTGCGCGGGAGAGGCGCTCCATCAAATCGCGCCGCTGGGCGAGCGACCGCTCGCCTGCCGCGTGCACCTCGACCACCAGCGCCTTGGCGATCGCCGGCTGGTTGGCGCAGAACTCAAGCAGCTCGGCCAGCGCCGCGCGCAGGCCCTCGCGCCAGGAGGGCTGGCGCTTGGCGGCGCCGATCATGCGCCGGTAGACCCACTCGCCGGCGTCGCCGTAGGCCTGCGCGAAGCAGTCCTCGCGATCGACGAAGTGCTTGTAGAAGGTCGCGCGGCTGGTCTGCGCGCGTTCGATCACGTGCCGGACGGCGACCTGCTCGAAGTCCAGCTCCCCGCTGACGACGAGCATCGCGGTCAGAATCCGCTCGCGGGGGGGCCGGCGCCCGCGCTTGCCCGGGAAGGCGATTACCGAGCCGCTGTTGATGTCCGAAAACATAAGCCTTTTGTCTAGGTATAGCAGCTTTTAGAAACGGAGTTGCCTAGAACGCCATGTTTTCTGTAGAAAAGGAAAGTAGACATCAGATATATGTTTTGGTACCGTCTTGGAATGGCCGACTCGCGGTCGCTCTCGGAACGCCTCTCGAAACTGCCCCCGGGGAGACACCTGATTCCGCGCGACTTCGTCTCCCAGAACCAGCGCGAGCGGATGCTGCTCGCGACCGCCGAGCTGGTGGCCGAGCGCGGGTATCAGAAGACGACGATCGAGCTGATCGCGAAAACGGCGAGGGTGGCCCTGGTCACCTTCTACGAGCACTTCGCCAACAAGGAAGAGTGCTTTCTGGCGGCTTTCGACGAGAGTGTTGCCGCCGCCGCCGAGGTCTTCGCCGAGTTGGTCGATACCGAACAGCCCTGGATCGACCAGGTCTCGACCGGGCTCGAGGTCTTCCTGGAGATGGTCGTGGCCGAGGAAGCGCGGGCCAAGCTCTGCATCGTCGAGAGCCAGGCCGCTGGCGGAGCGGCACTTGCCCGCTACCAGTCGATGCTGGAGAGTGTCGCGCCGAAGCTGCGCGAGGGGCGCGAGCACAACCCGCGGGCGAGCCGGCTGCCGGAGGGGCTGGAGGTCGCGATCGTCGGCGGTCTGATGTGGCTGGTCCACCAGCGGCTCATCGCCGGCCAGGTCGACGATTTGAAGGGCCTGCTGCCGGAGATGCTGCAGGTGACCTTGACGCCTTACGTCGGGGAGGTCGAGGCGGCACGCGCCGCGGAGGCGGCCCAGGCTCGGGCGGCGGCTTAGTGGCCGCCGGCCGGGCGCACGCGAGCGCGGGGAGTAGGGCCAGGACGATGTGAGCGGCTCGCGCAGAGGACGCGATCCCGCGCGGGAGAGGATCGCCGCCGCGATGGTGGCGATGGTCTCCGAGCATGGCCTGGTGGCGGTCGACATAAAGGCGGTCTGCGCGCGAGCCGACGTCAGCCGCACTCACTTCGATCGCTGCTTCGCCGACCTGGAAGACTGTTTTCTCACCCTCCACGACGAAGCGATGGAGGAGCTCTGCACGCGGGTCGACACCGCCTGCAACGGGCGCGAGGCCTGGCACGATCGGATTTGGGCCGCGGGTACGGCGGCGATGCGGTACCTGCAGGAGGACTCCGATCGGGCCCGTTTCCTCGTCGTCTCCGTCAACGGCATCGGCGGCGACGCCCAGTCGCGCCGCGACCGGATCGTGCGACGGATCGCCGACTTCCTCGACGGCGGTCGCGGTGAGGTCGAGGGACGGCCGATGTCGCGTTGCACGGCCGAAATCGCCGCAGGCGCCGTCTACAACACGATCCTCAGCAAAGTCGAATCCGGCTCGATCGAACGCAGCGAGGAGTTCCTCCCCGAGCTGATCTACCTGGCGACGATGCCCTACCTCGGTGCCCGCGCCGCCGAGGACGAGCTGCTGGTCCAGCCGCTGCGGTAGTGCGCTGTTTCTATCCAGAAGACTTTTCCACTAGTAGCAGCGCTAGCCATCCGTGATAAATACGGTACGTTCCAGTTCGATCCGCCAGGACGTGAAATGGCTATGGGCTCACACGAGATACGAAATATCAGCGTAGCTGTCTTGCTGCTTGCCGTCTCGATGCTTTTCGCAGGCCGCGCGGATGCAGCGCTCTATTGGGGCGCTTATGACGGGATTGCCCGGGCGAACCTAGATGGTACTGCTCATGATGACAAGTTTATAGTCGCTAACGGCAGCATTTGCGGCATTGATGTGGACTCTCAACACATCTATTGGGCAGATAGTTATCTGGACAAGATCGGACGAGCAAA
Organism: Candidatus Dormiibacterota bacterium; assembly: GCA_036569925.1. GTDB lineage: Bacteria > Chloroflexota > Dormibacteria > Dormibacterales > Dormibacteraceae > Palsa-872. Next base: position 2,862 of record DATCPU010000018.1, on the reverse strand, counting down.
TCTGGACGGCACGGATGTCGAGGAAAACTTCATAGCTCCGGCAGGGGGATTGCCGTGCCACCTGGCTGTTGATTCCCAATACATCTACTGGCCGAACATGAGCGGCGACACCATCGGGCGGGCCCGACTGGACGGTTCTCATGTGGAAGCAGATTTTATTTCTGCGCCCGAACACCCTTGTGGTGTGGCCGTCGATCAGACCGCCATCTATTGGAGCAGTGATCAGGAAGGCGCGATCTGGGCAACCGACATCGACGGTCTCAACGGACCTGAAGTGGTTGTAACAGGGCTGTCTACTCCATGCGGCATTGCGCTCGACCAAGCGCACATCTACTGGGCGGATGGCGATTCTGGCGCGATCGGTAGAGCTAACCTCAAAGGCTCAGAAGCGCTACCGAATTTCATCCCCGGCGGCGAACTGACGTCTACCGTCGCGATCGACGCAGGTCAGCTGTATTGGATGAATGCCGGTTGGGGCTTCCAGTCGATTGGCCGAGCGGGTTTGGATGGTGCCAACGTGAATCAGCGATTCCTTGCGGGTCTTCGTTATCCGTACGCGTTGGCGGTCGATTCGGTGCACGTTGAACCAGCGGTAGTCCCAGTGGCCCAGCCAGGTAGGTTCGAAATTGGCGAGGTAAAGCACAACAGGCACACGGGTGTGGCCTTTCTTGCGGTGGATATATTTGGTTTTGGCGACCTTCATGCGACCGTCCGAGGCGCGAAGGCGCGTGTTCTTCCGAACGAAGCTCCCACGGGCATTGATCCGCTGAGGAGGTGGCTGAGGATTAGCGCCAGGCCTGGCCGCGGTGGTGTTCGCGGGTGTATCCACAGCGCCCTGGGGCACGGTGGGGCGGCGAGGGTTGCCCTGAGCATCGCATTTGCCGAACCTGGTCATGAACCTGTCGTGAAAAGCAAGAACGTGACGCTGCTAAAAAGCGGAGGGCGCCTGCCAGGACCGTCCCGTCCCGCTTCTCGGCGCGTCGTAAATTGTGGCGTGGCGTCTTCCTCACGGTCCACGGACTGAAGGATCGTTGCTGAGAGACGCCGAGGCTCGTGACCTTCAGAGTCTCGGGTATCGTCGGTTTGTGGCAAAAGGGAAGGCTAAGAACGTGGATGAGGCGGAGGGAACGGCCGCGTCGTCTCCGCGCCTGCCTGCCGGTCGCCACGGCCTGCCGCGCGAGTTCATCGTCCAGAACCAGCGTGAGCGGATCGTCACTGCGCTGGTCGACACCGTCGCCGAGCGTGGCTACAACGCCACCACCGTCGCCAACATCACCAAAGCCGCGTCGGTCTCCCGTCGCACCTTCTACGAGCACTTCGACGACAAGGAAGCCTGCTTCCTCGCTGCCTACGAGATGGTCGCCGACCACATCGCCGCCTCGATGCGAGCTGCGGCCGAAGCCTTCGAGGAGTGGCCGCAGAAGGTTCGCGCGGCGCTGGCGACGATGCTGCGCTTCCTCGGCGGCGAGCCCGAGCTGGCGCGCCTCTGCATGATCGAGCCGGTCGCCGCCGGTGGCAAGATCGCCGCCCGTCACCGCGACTCGATGCAGGGCCTGGTCGAGATCCTCAAGGCCGGGCGGCCCGAGCATGGCGGCGAGCACCCACTTCCCGAGGCGACCGAGGAGACGCTGGTCGGCGGCATCGTCTCGCTGGTCGTGCGCGAGATCAGCGCCGGCCGCACCGAGCAGCTCGAGTCGCTGCTTCCCGACCTGGTCGAGCTGACTCTGTCGCCGTACGTCGGTGGCGAAGAGGCGGAGCGCTTAGCTCGACCATAGCGCTAGGGGGGTTGGCTGTGATATTGTGTAACTGTGGCTCACATGAAAAATATCACGGTCTCGGTTCCGGAGGACGTCTATCGCTCTGCGCGGGTTCGCGCTGCTGAAGACGGGAGCTCGGTCAGTGCGCTGGTGACGCACTACCTGCGCTCGCTCGAGGAGCGTGAGTCCGAGTTTTCACGCCTAGAGAAACTGCAAGGCCAGGTCTTCGCTGAAATCGAGCAGTTCCGGGGGGCTGATCGGCTCGGCCGCGACGAGCTCCACGAGCGTGCGATTCGTTGACACCAACATCCTCCTCTACGCGGTGTCGCGCGATCCGGGGGAGGCCCACAAGGCGGAGCTGGCGCGCGGCATTTTGGCCGAGCGTGACCTGGCGCTTTCGGTGCAAGTCCTGCAGGAGTTCTACGTCCAGGCGACCAGAGGGAGCCGCCCTGACCCGCTCGGCCACGAGCAGACGGCGAAGCTGGTCGAGTCGTTTCTACGCTTTCCCGTTGCGGACATCACGACCAAAATGATGCTCGCTGCGCTGGAGACCCGTCACCGCTTCCGGATCTCCTACTGGGATGCCGCGATCCTCGAGGCCGCGCGTGCCCTGGGCTGCGAGACCGTCCTCTCCGAGGATCTGAGCGACGGTCAGGACTACGCCGGGGTGAGCGTGCAGAACCCGTTTCAGCCGAGCGCCTAGCCGATTAGCTTGCTGGCACGCTAATCGGCTGAAATCCGCATCACGGCACAGCCGTCGCCTCGGCCTCGATCTTGCCGCCGCCGCGGGCCGCCGCCGCGCCGCCTTCCTCGCGGGTCAGGCGGTGGGCCAGGTAGACCGGGACGATCGAGATCAGGACGACTATCACCGCGACCGCGTTGACGATCGGCAGCTGGTTGGGGCGGAAGAGGTTGCGGAAGATCCAGATCGGCAGCGTTTCTTCGCCGGCGCCGAGGGTGAACGTGGTGACGATGATCTCGTCGAATGAGAGGGCGAAGGCGAGCAGGGCGCCGGCGGCAAGTGCCGTTTTGAGGTTCGGCAGCGTTACGAAGCGGAAGGTCTGCCAGGTGTGGGCGCCGAGATCGGCCGAGGCCTCCTCGAAGG
>DATCPU010000017.1:0-3360 GCA_036569925.1 Candidatus Dormiibacterota bacterium | reverse complement strand
CTTCTCGCAAGCCCCATACCGCGAAGCCGCAGCAGTCGCCTGAGGAGCGTAAGGCGGAGCGGGTTGCGGAGCGCAAGCGCCGGGGGGCCGAACGGCGCAAGGAACGGGCGGCCGCGAAGAAAAAGAAGACCCCCGGAACCGGGACTCCGCGGGCCGAGAAGGTTGCCAACGCGGCCAAGATCCGGCAGGGGATCGTCGTTTCCGACAAAGGCCAGAAATCGATCACGGTTCGGATCGACACCGCCCGGCGCCACCCGACCTACGAGAAGGTCGTGCGGCGCTCGCGCAACCTGCACGCTCACGATGAGCTCAACGAGGCCGGCGAGGGCGACATGGTCCGCATCGTCGAGACCCGCCCGCTCTCCAAGACCAAGCGCTGGCGCCTGGTCGAGGTGTTGGAGAAGGCGAAGTAGGAGCGGAACGTGATTCAGCAGGAGTCCAGACTCAAAGTTGCCGACAATTCGGGTGCGCGAGAGATTCTCTGCATCCGGGTCAAGGGTGGCTCGCACCGCCGCTATGCCGGCGTCGGTGACGTGATCACGGCGACGGTCAAACAGGCGAGCCCACAGGGCGGCGTGCGTAAGGGCGAGGTTGTGCAGGCGGTCGTGGTGCGGACGAAGAAGCAACTCGGCCGCTCCGACGGCACCTACATCTCCTTCGACGAAAACGCCGCTGTGCTGATCGACCCGGCCAGCAACAACCCGCGCGGCACCCGCATCTTCGGGCCGGTGGCTCGCGAGTTGCGCGACCGCAACTTCATGAAAATCGTCTCGCTGGCGCCCGAGGTCCTCTGATGGCGAAGGCGATGCGAATCAGGACCGACGACATGGTCAAGGTGATCGGCGGCAAGGACTCCGGCAAGACCGGCCGCGTGCTGCGCACCGAACCGAAGCGCAGCTTCGTCTATGTCGAGGGCATCAACACGGTCAAGCGCCACGAAAAAGCGCGCCCGACCCAGGACGTGCAGAAAGCCGGCCAGCAGCTCGGCGGGATCGTCGAGAAGGAGGGGCCGATCCACGTCTCCAACGTGATGCTGCTCGACCCCAAAGACAACAAGCCGACGCGGATCGGCGTGCGCCGCGACAAAGGCGGCAAGCGTGAGCGATTCGCCAAGCGGAGCGGGGTGTCGCTCTAGTGGAGGCGGCAACGACCCCCCAGTCCCAGGCCACGCCGCCGCCGCGCCTGCGCGAGCGCTACGAGCAGGACGTGGCGCCGGCTCTGACGCGCAAATTCGGCTACTCGAGCGCGATGCAGATCCCCCGCTTGCAGAAGATCGTCCTCAACATGGGCGTCGGCGAGGCCAAGCAGAACGCGAAAATGCTCGAGGCCGCGCAAGAGCAGTTGGCGCTGATCGCCGGTCAGCAGCCCAGCGTGCGCCGCGCCCGCAAGTCGATCGCTTCTTTCAAAGTTCGCGAGGGGATGCCGGTCGGCCTCTCGGTCACCCTGCGCCGGGCGCGGATGTGGGAGTTCTTCGATCGCCTCACCTCGATCGCCGTGCCGCGTATCCGCGACTTCCGCGGGCTCAACCCGCGCTCCTTCGACGGCCGTGGCAATTACTCGATGGGCGTCAAGGAGCAGCTGATCTTCCCCGAAATCGACTACGACTCGATCGACGAGGTGCGCGGTCTCGACATCACGATCGCGACCTCCGCCCAAACCGACGTCGAGGCCTTCGAGCTGCTGCTCGGGCTCGGCATGCCATTCGCCAAAGAGGGCCGGCCGGGGAGTCGGGACGCCGAGGCGGAGGCGGCGGCTGAGGAGGAGAAGCGCAAGGAGGAGGCCCGCCTGCGGGCCGAGGCCGAGCAGGCGGCGCTCGAGCAGCTCAAAGAGGAGAACCCCGACGCGTATGCCAAGCCCGAGCCGGAGGCCGAGGCCGGCGATGAGGGCGAGGCAACGGAGAGTGAGACCGAAGAGGCCGAGAATTCGGCCAGCGAGGAGACTTCTGACGATGGCTAAGACTTCGATGAAGGTGAAGCAGGGCCGCAAGGCCAAGTTCAAGTCCCGTGAATACAACCGGTGCCGTCGCTGCGGACGCCCGCGCGGCTACTACCGTAAGTTCGGCCTTTGCCGGATCTGCCTGCGCGAGGCCGCGCACGAGGGCTACGTCCCCGGCATGACCAAGTCGAGCTGGTAGGCCCAGGGACAGGAAGAACAGAACCATGCTGAACGACCCGATAGCCGATTACCTGACCCGGATCCGCAATGCGCTTGGCTCCGGCCACGACGACGTGCAGATTCCCGCCTCCCGGTTGAAGGAGGAGATGTCCCGCATCCTCAAGGAGCAGGGCTACATCCGCGACTTCCATCGCAAGCCGGCAAAGGTCGGCGAGGCGATCGAGATCCGGCTCAAGTACACCGAGGACCGCCGCCCGGTAATCATCGGACTGGAGCGGATCTCGCGGCCTGGCCGGCGGCGCTATGTCGATCACACCGAAGTGCCGCGCGTACATGGTGGCACCGGCACCGCGATCGTCAGCACCTCTGTCGGCGTGATGACCGGACACGAAGCGAAGGCGAGAGGCGTTGGCGGCGAGGTAGTCGCCTACGTCTGGTGACCCGGAGAGATGCCTACCTCCCCAACCAAGCGCACCTGGATGACCCGTCTGGTACTTCGCATCTCTGCGTCCTCGGGTTTGCCTTTGCAACCAGCAAAGGCTGCACCCTGCGTCCTTGATCTGCTCGACCAGTCGGGCCCCCAGGCACACTTGGCCAGGAAGGTAGGCATCTAGCGATGAGCCGAATTGGAAGAAAGCCGATCCCCGTCCCCGAGTCCGTCACGGTCGAGCTTGCCCCTGGGCGGGTTGCCGTCAAGGGACCGAAGGGCGAGTTGGCGCAGAACCTTTCGGCTGAGATGAAGGTTCAGCAGGACGGCGGCACGGTCACCGTGGAGCGTCCGACCGATCGTGGCGAGCATCGTGCCCTGCACGGGCTTACCCGAAGCCTGATCGCGAACATGGTCGAGGGCGTCACCGACGGCTTCGAGAAGCGGCTCGAGATCCAGGGGGTCGGTTACCGCGCCCAGCTCAAAGGCAAGAACTTGGAGATGGCGCTCGGTTACTCGCACCCGGTCCCGATCGAGCCGCCGGAGGGAATTGAGTTTGAGGTTCCGCAGCCGACGGAGATCATCGTGCGGGGAATCGACAAGCAGCTGGTCGGGCAGGTTGCCGCCGACATTCGCAAGCGCCGCCCACCCGAGCCCTACAAGGGCAAGGGAATCCGTTACCGCGACGAGCACGTGATGCGGAAGGTGGGCAAGCGCGCATGACGGTGATGACCAAGCGTCAGCACCGCCTGCGCCGGCGGCGCCGGGTCCGCGCCCGGATCGTCGGCAGCTCTGAGCGGCCGCGCCTCTCCGTCTAC
>DATCPU010000016.1:0-1684 GCA_036569925.1 Candidatus Dormiibacterota bacterium | reverse complement strand
GGTATTGAGGAAGATCGGCTGCTTCTAGCTGCTTACTTCGGGGTCGAGAGGCCTGCGGACCTTGCCGCCCTCAGGCTGATGCGCCTGATGTCCGACTTTCGCGAAGCGATGTGGGGGGTGCTGCAAAGCGGCATCTCAAAGCTCGATTTCGATTTCAGGAATTACGCGGACAAGCACTTCAGCCGCCTGTTGCTGGCCGCCTCCGACCCGGACTTCGAGCATTACCTGAGGCAGGCGAGCGGGGGCCGGATGGAGGACCCTCGCTGACCTCCACCGGCGCCCTCCCTTATGTCGAGCTCAGGACTCCGATGCCACCTGGCGCTGGCGCCCGCCGAGCCGGAGCTCGAACGTGAAGCTGACCCTCACCAGCGGCTCGTTCCGGAGCCGGCCTTTGGCCAGGCTCTGGTTGTGCGCCTCGTGGATCAGCTCCGACTGCCGGTCTTTCGCAAGCTGCAAATAAAAATCATTCATCACTTCTTCTCCTTCGGAGGCTTCACACCGGCCAGTGGCTTGATACGGGCGAGAGGCTTGACACGAGGGGGTTTCGCCATGTCCCCGAGCAGCGTCCCGAAGCGGTACAGCGCTTCAGGTCGTAGCGAATATCTCTTGGTTCCCATCGGCACCTTCAGGAGGCCGGCTGCCCTCAGCTCCGCCAGGTGGTGATGGATGGTCGACTTGTTCAAGTCCAGCTTGGCGGCCAGCTCCATGAGGCTAAGCGGCTCCGCCGCCAGCAGCTGGATGGCGCGCACGCGGCTCTCATCCGACAGAACGCGGGCAAGCTTGACGGCGCGGGCGGTGACCGCGTCCCCGTTGCCGCCAAGGCTCTCGTCCGCGACCGGGTAGCTGATGACGGCGGCGGATCCGCTCAGGCCGTCGACAGTCCAGGGTCTCATGATCCAGGTCGGGACCAGGGCGATGGTGTCGACGCCGGGCTGGTCGACCCAGATGAATCCGTTGGTGGCTTCTTCCAGCAGTCTGGCTGGGCTGAGATGCCGGGTGAGCTCTCCTTTAGCGCGCGCATCCCTCTCGAGGATCGAAACCAGCTTCTCCTCTTCGCGGGCGAAGAGGTCTCGGTGCCAGAGCTTTGTGATCTCGACCATCGACTCACGCAGGCGCGGCGCCGCCCGCGGCAACCACTTGGCCAGCTTGGGCGCGCCATGGTGGCCAAGGGCCTGGCCTCTCTTCGCCAGCTCGCGGGCTGACGCCTTGTCGCCTGCCGCCGTCCGAAGGACGAGGTCGTCAAGCTGCTCGCGCGCACCTGGCGTGTCGCCCAGCCCGGCGGTTTCGAGGATGAGCTCGCGGTCGGGCATCGACTCGAGGCCGCGCACCATGTCGTCGACGGTCACCCATCGGTGACCGTAGGCCATCAGGCCGAGGCCGTAGAAGGGCCCGTGGGCGTGGGCGTCGAGGTCGTAGGCGCCAAGGGCCTTGCGCAGCTCTGGCGACATGGCGGATCGCTCCCGGTTGAGCCATTTTTCGCCGACCTCGAGGTTCTGCATGCGGCCGGCGACGGCCATCACGTGGCAGGCCAGCTCGTGGGCCGGAGAAACGAAAATCTCAGTGCGGAGTTCGACAGCCATCTAACTTCGAGTTCGATCATGATCGAACTATTGGGAAAAGTCAAGTCGGCGCCCTCTCCCCTTCGGGGAGAGGGTTGGCGAGCGGGGAGAGCGCCCTATCTAAC
>DATCPU010000015.1:0-20135 GCA_036569925.1 Candidatus Dormiibacterota bacterium | reverse complement strand
CCCCTGGGTTGGGCGCATGCGGAGTATCTCGAGCTGCTGGTGACCATCGCCCTGGCCGGGTTCCCCGACATCGTGCTGCCCGCGCGGCGCCGATACACCGAAGGGGCGGCGCAAGAGCCGGCATTTGTGTGGACGCACCGCCACCAGATCACACGGCTCGCGCCGGGCCGGCGCTTGCGGGTACAGCTGCCGCGACCGGGTTCCGTCCACTACTCCTTCGACGATTGGAAGACATTTGGCGAGGTCGAGGCGATCGACACGACGCTTGGGGTTTGGGTGGCTGAAGTCCCCTCAAACAAGCTGGCCGCGGGCACGACCTTCGCGTGGACGGCGCACTACATGACGGGCTGGGAGGGCAAGAACTACACGCTGACAGTCGGCTAGCGGTCTAGCGCTCGTCGGGCGGTTCCAGGTCGTCCAGTCGAAGCTCGTTCCCGCTGTCCTCGTCGAACTGGCTGTGCAGCTCTCCGCAGTCGGCGCAGCGGTAATACTCGCCGACGAAGCCCTTGTGCCAGACCGCGTAGCTGACGACGCCGGGCTCCTCGACCAGGATCTCCTGCTCGAGGCGATAGATCACCTGCTCCCAACCGCCGGCCTCGAGGTCGTCGTCGAGGATCACCAGGCAGTAGGGGTGCGGCTCACCCCATATAACGGTGACCTCGCCCCGCCGTTCGTCCTCGACGTTGACAATCGACCACGCCTCCGCGGCCTGGCCGCGCGTGCTGCGCACCAGCCGGAGCTGCGCCCAGAACCGCTCCGCCGATTCGCGCTCAGCTTTGTCATGCTCGGCCTGCGCTTCCTGGAACGCGCTCCACATGCGAAGCAGGTGATTGCGAAACCGGTGATATGTGGGCAACAGCTTGGGCTGCTGCTTGGGTGAGCCGATGAGCTGCTCGAATGCATGCTCGAACGCCGCCTCGACGCGCTCCTGGCGGTCGGCCACGTCGGGTGCCCAGGACTCGTCCTCCGACAGCCGCATGCTCTCGTTGAGCACGACCTCGAAGTCCAGCCAGTCGTCGCCGAACTCGGGCACGAACACGCTGTCGACGAGATCGGCCAGCCGGTGCTCCTCGAGCAGCGCTGGGGTCACCTTGCCCCGCGCGTCGGGCCAGCCCTTCCAGCCCATGACGTTGTGGATCCAGTAGTCGAAGACCGTGACCGCGTACTGCAGCGCGGCGGGCGAGGACCAGATCTCGGTCGGCCAGGTGCGCTTGCCCGTCCGAACCTTGTTGTACAGGGCGATGACCTGCTCTTCGTCAAGGTATTCGGTTTCCATCGTGTCTTCACTATAGGAATAAGCGCTGAACGACCCGCAGCGCCCCGAGGAATAAGGCCCGAGGGTGCCTGGGTATAGTGAGTTGAGATGGCACAAGGCCGCAGTTTCAGTCCCGATCAAGTCTCCCGCTACGCGCGGCACCTCATCCTGCCCGAGGTGGGCGGGGCGGGCCAGCGCAAGCTGCTGGCCTCGAGCGTGCTCCTGCTTGGCGCGGGCGGCCTGGGCTCCCCCGCGGCGATGTACCTGGCAGCGGCGGGGGTCGGCAAGATCGGCATCGTCGACTTCGACACCGTCGACGCTTCCAACCTGCAGCGCCAGCTTCTACATGGCACCAAGGACATCGGCCGCCTCAAGGTCGAGTCCGCCGCGGAGACCCTGCGCAACCTCAACCCTGACGTCGAGGTGGTTCCGATTAACGAGCACCTCAACTCTGAGACCGCGATGCGCATCTTTGCGCCGTACGACGTGATCGTCGACGGCACCGACAACTTTCCGACTCGATACCTGGCCAATGACGCGGCACACTTCCTCGCCAAGCCGCTCGTGCACGGCAGCATCCTACGGTTCGAGGGGCGCCTGGCGATGTTCGATTCCGCCAAGGGCACAGGTTGCTACCGCTGCCTTTTCCCCGAGCCCCCTCCGCCGGGCGAGGTGCAGAGCTGCGCCGAGGCCGGCGTGTTCGGCGTGCTGCCGGGGATCATCGGCAGCATGATGGCGTTTGAGACGATCAAGTACCTCTTGAACATCGGCCGCCCGATGATCGGACGCTACCTTCTGTTCGAGGGCGAGGACATGACGTTCCGCGAGCTCAAGCTGCCCCACAACAAGGCCTGCCCGCTCTGTGGCGAGCACCCGACGGTCACCGGTCTGATCGACTACGAGGCGTGGTGCGGCACGCCGGCCCAGGAGCCTTCGCAAGCCCAGGCGAGCTAACCTCTCTTCGGAGATGATCCAGCTCGACAGCCTCGACACCGCCCGCCTCGACAGAGCCCGCGGGATCGTCCGCGACCTCGGCTCGGTGCTCGTGGCGTACTCAGGTGGAGTCGACTCAACGCTGCTGCTCAAGCTCGCCCTGGAGGAGCTTGGCGAGGGCGCGGTCGCCGTGCTCGCCAGCTCCCCTGCCTACCCCGAGTCCGAGCAGCAGGAAGCGCGCTTTTTAGCTCATTCGCTCGGCGCCCGCCTGGTCGAGGTCGCAACGAGCGAGGTCGAGCTCGAGGCGTACACGCGAAACCACCCGGATCGCTGCTTCCACTGCAAGGAAGAGCTCTTCGACACCCTGGAGCCCATCCAGCACGACCTCGGCCTCACGCATCTCGCCTACGGCGCGACCGCAGATGATGCGGGCGACCATCGGCCTGGGCATGGCTCTGCCGTTCGCCGCGGCGTGCGCTTCCCATTGCTCGAGGCGGGGATGGGCAAGTCGGACATTCGTGCGGCGGCGCGCACGCTGGGACTCCCCAACTGGAACAAGCCCTCCTTCGCCTGCCTGTCGTCGCGCATCCCACACGGCACGCCAGTGACCGTCGCCGCGCTGCGCCAGATCGAGGCCGCAGAGGAGGCGTTGAAGTTGATCGGATTCCGCCAGGTCCGGGTCAGGCACCACGGCGACGTGGCGAGGATCGAGGTCGAGCCGGCCGACATCTCGCGCGTGGTCGAGGAGCGCGATCGGGTGGTCGAAGCGTTGCGAGGCGCGGGTTACAAGTTCGTATCGCTCGACCTCGAGGGTTACTCGACCGGCAGCCTGAACCGGGTCTGGAAAACCGGTCAGTAGCAGCGGTCAAGAGTGGCTGAGCGCGGAGTCGTCCTCAGCCTCGACGAGGGCACGACAGGGGCCACAGTCGTGGCCGTTGGCATGGACGGCCAGGTCCGGGGCAAGGGTTACGCCGAGATAACACAGCACTACCCGCAGCCGGGATGGGTAGAGCACGATGCCGAGGAGATCTGGTCCGCGGTGCAAGGCAGCGCACGTGGGGCACTCGAGACCGCAGACGCCAGGCCAGGCGATGTTCGCGCCATCGGCATCACAAACCAGCGCGAGACGCTGGTCGCCTGGGACAGGAACACGCTCAAGCCCCTGACGCACGCCATCGTCTGGCAGGACCGCAGAACAGCTGACGAATGCACGCGACTGCGCGAGGCCGGTCACGAGGAGCGGGTCCGCGAGGTCACCGGCCTGGTGCTGGACCCGTACTTCACGGCGACCAAGCTCGCGTGGGTGATGAACAACGTGAACGGTGCCTCCACTGCCGCGTTGGGCACCGTCGACAGCTGGCTCGTGGCGCGCCTTTCCGCGGGCCGCGACCACGTGACCGATGCCTCCAACGCGTCGCGTACTTCGCTATTCGACATCGGGCGCGGCGTCTGGAGCCAGGAGATGGCGGCACTGTTCGGCGTCCCTCTCGCGAACCTTCCGGAAGTGCGTGACTCGAGCGGTGAGATCGCGCGCAGCGATCCTGCAGCCTTCCTCGGCATCGATGCACCCATCAGCGGCATCGCCGGCGATCAACAAGCCGCCCTATTCGGTCAGGCATGCACCACTGTCGGCATGGCCAAGAACACGTATGGGACCGGCTCATTCGTGCTGATGCAAACCGGCGCGCAGCGCGTGCCATCGAGAACGGGGATGTTGACGACGGTCGCCTGGCGACGCGGCGGCGAGCTGAGCTACGCGCTCGAAGGCGCCATCTTCATCACGGGCGCTGCGCTGCAATGGCTGCGCGACGGTCTGCGCATCATCGAGAGCGCATCGGAGGCAGGCCCGCTGGCGGCGTCTATCCCAGACACCGGAGGGGTTTTCCTCGTGCCGGCTTTCGCGGGCCTCGGAGCACCGCATTGGGACGCTTACGCACGAGGCGCGATCCTCGGCCTGACACAGGGCACAGGGCGCGCGCACATCGTGCGCGCTGCGGTCGAGGCCATGGCCTATCAAACGCGGGATGTGGTCGAGGCCATGGAACAGGATGCCGGCGAGCCGCTGCGGGAGCTGCGCGTTGACGGGGGCGCCGTGGTCATGGACGTTCTCTGTCAGTTCCAGGCCGACCTGCTCGGCATTCCGGTGAGGCGTCCGCGCCAGACGGAGACGACAGCCCTCGGCGCGGCCTTCCTGGCCGGGCTGGGGGCCGGGCTCTGGAACGACGCCGATCTCGCCGACCTCTGGAAGCTCGACCGCGAGTTCGAGCCGAAGATGTCCCGCGACCAGGCCGACAGCCTCCAGTCCGAATGGCGGAGGGCGGTCGAACGGAGTCGACGATGGTCGCTACCCGATAATCAATAGTTCCGTGAGCACAACCGAGACCTCCACCCAGGCCCAGCCGGCCGGCTCCAGGCAGCCAATCCTCTATGCCGACCAGCTTTGGCGCCAGCAGCGCTTCTTCGCGGGCTTCCTGGTGGCGGTCGGCGTCGGCATGACGGCGCTCTTGCTCTACAAGGGCCAGCTCACTTCGACCTCGAACCTGATCTGGGCCCTGTACATCCCGAGCGGCCTCCTCCTCGGGGGCGCCTTCCTCTTGTACAAGTACCGAAGCTTCGCCGAGCCGCTGGATGACGGTTTGAAGGTCTCCACGCTTCGCTCGAGCGTGCTGATCCCCTACGAGAGCATTCGGAGCGTCAAGGTGCAGCCCCTCAGCCTTGCATTCCTCGACAAGAGGAAGCGGATGGTCGCGCCGATGATGAAAGCCCTGATGGACAAGCCGGCGCTGTTCGTAAGGCTGCGCAGCGACGAATCTGAGCTTGCCGCCATCAAGAAGACTCTCGGCGGCCGCGTCGCGTACGACGACATGATCGCCCTCCCCTTGAAAGACGCCGATGCTTTGTCATGGGAGATCAGCTCCCGGCTGCCAGATCGCCTGGGCCAGAACCAGGGTGGGGGCAGGCGTCGCAAACGGCGGAGGTGATTGAGCCGCGGGCCGACGCGGTAGTTCGCCGGCACTTCGACCGCTGGGATGCGATCGTGTTGTTGGTCCTCACCGCGGTCGCATTCGTCCTTCGCTTTTACAGCCCGATCATGCCCGACTTCTTCCTGCACCCGTTCCAGGGATCGGTGGTCACGAATTGCGTTTCGAACACCCCCATCGATGCGCAGGGCGATCCGGGGACGCTGTGTGGGCTCGCTTACCCCTTCAATCGAGGGTACCCGGAGTCGAGCGATCAGAACGCACCGCTTTCGCCCTCCAACGGCCAGGTTTTCGACGAGGTCTACTTTCCGGTCGACGCGTACAACGACGTCAAGGGCATTCAACTCTGCCGGCCGTCCACGATCGATTGCCGCTTCAACTATTTCGATCCGGAGCCTCCGCTGGCAAAGATGTTCATCGCAGCGGGGGAGTACGGATATGGCTGGTACCGCGTCCACTTCGAGGGCGCCAAGGGCAGCTATATAGATCTCGGTTTCAACACGTTCGGGTGGCGGATCGCCGCGTGCATCTTCGGCATCCTGTGCGTCCCTATGATGTTTCTCTTTGCACGCCGGCTGTGGCCGAACCGGCTGTTCGCGATTGCGGCGGCCACGCTTGTCTGCTTCGACGGCATGTTCTTCGTGCAATCGCGTATCGGGATGATCGACATCTTTCCGATCTTTTTCATCATGCTGGCGTACTTCATCTTCCTGGTCCACATCCAGAGCCGGACTCGTCGCGGGTCGATGCTTTCACTTCTCGCGCTCGGGATCGTCCTCGGCATCGGCGTCGCCTCCAAATGGATTGTGCTCGCCGCCTTCGCCAGCATCGTGTTCTTCCTTGGCCTCAGGTTCCTCAAGCGTGGAATTGGGCGCTTCATCGGCCCAATCAGCGAATGGGCCAAGGGAGAGGGGCCTGTGATCCCTGGAGGGGTCTACTGGCCAACCTACATCGTGCTGGCCCTCGTCGCCTTCGCCCTGATTCCATCGATGATCTACATCGGTTCGTGGTATCCGTTCTTCGCCAGGGGCCAATTCCATGTGACGGCTTTCACATGGACTCCGTTTTTCGCGCACGGTCTTCGCATTCCGATGTTGAACCCTCTCGGGGATCTCATCGCGTACCAGAAGGCCTCGCTCGACTACCACGCGCACCTCACGGCCACGCACCCGTACGGCTCGCCGTGGTGGTCATGGCCGTTCCTGTCGCGGCCGGTCCTTTACTACGCGGAGTACACGGGCCTCGGGACTGACCACTGGACGGGGCAGGCGCTGGTGGGATGGATGGCCGACCTGGGCAATCCGTGGATCTGGTGGACGAGCCTGCCCTGCCTGGTGTCGCTCCCGTATTTCATCGTCCGCTACAGGAGCTTCCCTGCTGCGCTGATCCTTGTTGGATTCATCACGCAGTACTTGCCCTGGTCGCAGATCAGCCGGGTGATTTTCATGTACCACATGTTCGGCGGCCTGATCTTCATGATCCTGGCTCTTGCTTTCGTGCTCGCCCAGCTTGCCGAACGTGTGCCTAAAGCGGGTAGGAAGATTCTCATCGGCCACCTGGCTGTCTCTGTGGCCTTCTTCTTCTACTTCTACCCGGTGTGGACCGCCCTGCCCATCTCGAACTCTGCCCTGTACGTCGCGCCAGGCACGCCGATCTGGGGCCCGAAGATCTGGTTTGAGCACTGCCCCGCCAACCCGGCTGCACCGGTGAGGCCCGCGTTGTGGTGCTGGGAGTGATGGGCGCGGAGACTGTCGCCGTCACGACTTCGCTGCCGGCCGACAGACCCATGGTGCCGCTGCTGGCGGCGACCGTGGCTCTGGTCTTGCTGGTGCTTCCGTTCCTGCTCATCGGCCCGCCGGCGATCGTGCTGGTGGGCTGTGTCGTGGCCGGTTTCGGGATCACCTATCTGTGCGGAGCCGATCTGATGCTGGAGGAGAGGCTTGCCTACGGCACGGTGCTGGGCGCGATGTCGGTGGCCGCGGTCGCCTTTGCCGTCTCGATGGTGGTTCGTGACGTGACGGCGCTCACTGTCGTGATTGGATTGGCCGTTGCTCTGGTAGCCGGCGC
Source organism: Candidatus Dormiibacterota bacterium (assembly GCA_036569925.1). Classification (GTDB taxonomy): domain Bacteria; phylum Chloroflexota; class Dormibacteria; order Dormibacterales; family Dormibacteraceae; genus Palsa-872. The sequence continues at coordinate 12,899 of DATCPU010000015.1, read as the reverse complement.
CGGTGCTGCGATCGCCGAGCGTGACCGCGTCGCAGCAGACGTGGCTGATGCGGCGGCTCGCTGGTGGAGATCGCCACGCAGCGCGGGGCATCCGTGGCCGCTGGCCGCGGTGGTTCTCGTCTGCGGCGCTTGGACTCTGCATTTCCTCAGCCAGGCCTACGTTTACAAGGCGGACGGGCTGTGGGCGGGCTACGTCAACATCTGGGGCGACTGGGCGGCCCACCTTTCATTCGCGGGCTCGTTCGCCTACGGCCACAACTTTCCTCCGCAGTTTCCGATCGACCCCGGCAACCACCTCGGGTACCCGTTCATGATCGATTTCCTCGCGGCCACGCTCGTGCCGTTCGGCAGCCATCTCACATCGACCCTGGTCTGGACCAGCGGTCTGTTGGGTCTGGCCCTTCCGGTCGTGATCTACCTGGCGGCCCAACGCTTCGCGGGAGGTCGCGCCGCCGCTGCAATCGCCGTTTTTGTATTTCTGTTGAGCGGCGGCCTTGGTTTCATCTACCTCGCCGCCGACATTCAGCACGGCGGTCTCGGAGTGCTTGTCCACCTACCGCGTGAGTACACGCTGAACCGCGATCTCAACTACCAGTGGCTGAACCCAGTGCTTGCGTACATCGTGCCGCAGCGTTCGACCCTGTTCGGTTTCAGCCTGGCGCTCATCGTGCTCGTCCTGCTGTGGATGGCCGTCCGGGAAGGATTGGGCCGGCGCACCTTCCTGTTTGCAGGCATCGTGGCCGGCGCCATGCCGGTCTTCCACGTCCACGCGTACGGCACAGTCGTTGCGTTGGCGGCCTTCTGGGCGGTTTTCAATCGACGGCGAGAATGGTTCGCGTTCTTCGTTCCCGCGCTCGTGATTGGTGTTCCCCTGGTTTTGTGGATGCTCCCCCCGGCCAACAACAGCGTGTGCGGACAGAGCTCGAGCCTCGGCGGCTACTGCATTGAGCCGGGGTGGCTGAGCGGGAGCGACTTCGGGCCGTGGTTCTGGATCAAGAACACGTCCGTGCTCATCCCGCTTCTCATCGCCGCCCACGTCTTCTACAAGTGGTTTCCGACGGGCTTTGCCAAATGGTTCGCGCCCATGTGGATGTGGTTCCTGGTTCCGAACTTCATCGTGTTGCAGCCGTGGGACTGGGACAACACCAAGTTCTTCATTTTCTGGGCGCTCTTGGGCAGCGTCATGGTCGGATGGCTCCTCGCCGGATTGTTCAAGCGCGGGCCCGCGGCCGCGGTGTTGGCGTCGGTGCTGTTGGTCGCACTGGGCTTGTCTGGCGCGCTCGACCTTGCGCGCGCCTCCGATCCGACCGTCAGCTCATATCGGTTCGTGGATGCGAAAGGGCTGCAGGTTGCGGACTGGGTCCGGCAGAACACGAGCTCTGACGCCGTGTTTGCGGTCGCCGATGAGCACAACAACCCCATCGCCACGCTGTCCGGCCGCCGGATCCTGATCGGGTACGCCGGCTGGCTTTGGACATACGGGGTCGCCGACTACGTCCAGAAAGGCGCCGATCAGGTTTTGATCCTTCAGGGGGCTCCGACGACGACAGATCTCGTCGACAAATACGGAATCAGCTACGTGCTAATCGGCCCTCAGGAGCTGGCGGAACCTCGCAACGCGAACATCGCTTACTGGAACGAGAATGGCACGCGCGTGTACACCAATGGGGAGTACTCCGTCTACAAGGTCTCGGCTGGTTAGGGGGCAGGAACGCCCATCGGCCGCTGCGGGCCGCCGGATCTTGGTGGCTCAGGCTTGGTTTCGCTGCGGGTTTCTTGAGCGTTTTCCAACAGTCGAGCAACGCGCTTCATCTCGCGATCGCCGCGGTCGAGGCGATTCACAATCTGAAGCAGGATCTCGTCCTGGTGCATCAGGTGGTTCATCAAGGCCTTCAGCTCCTCTTCGGCTTTGACGTTGAGCTCGTAGTCATGTTGCGAGCGCCGCCGGTCGCGGTCGGCCTGGCGGTTGAACGCCATCAGCACCAAAGAGAGCCACGCCGCCACCTCGAGAGTGAGGATGAAGTTGAGGAACTGGAAGGGATATGGGTCCCAGTGCCTGATGAGGCTCAGAGCGTTGAGCACGACCCACACCAACATCAAGCCGAGCTGGGCGAGGACGAACACCCAGCTGCCCACCAGGCGGGTGAAGTCGATCGCTATGCGGTCGGCGAGCGTCAGCCTCCGCTCGGTCTCGCGGTTGAGGTCGCGAACCGGTGGATGGTCGTGCTGATGCTTGATGAGATCGCGCGCGATGTCTTCGATTTCTCGGCCGATTGACATGGTCTTTCCTCTGGGGGTTGCCGCGTTGCCGACACGGGTTCGACATAGCTTGGCCTAAAAGCACCTGCGGTGGCTACAGAAAGTAAGCCTTTGGCGGCTTGATCGCCCTCCACATGAGGAAGCCGGGGATGCGGCGCCAGCGCTCGTCGCTGGGGGATGGGGTTCCTGTTCCCGGTTCAAGGCTCGGCTCGCGGACTGCCTGAATCATCAATCCTGATCTTTCCAGGGGTCGGAAATACTCCTCCAGGGAGTAAGCCCAGCCCTTGAAGTTCATGTGCAGGTCGCCGCGCGTCTCCTCGACATCGAAGGCACGCCGTGGGCCCAAGTAGCTGCCCCTGATGAGGAAGGGGGCGTCTGGCTCGCGCGATTCGAACTGACCCGCGTCGGCCATGGGGTGGGTGACGCATGCGCATAGTGAGCCACCGTGGCGCAGCACACGGCACGACTCCCGCACACAGCCATCCATGTCGTCCACATCCATCAGCGAGTTGTAGAGAACGACCAGGTCGAATGTCTCGGTGGCAAATGGCAGCGCGGCTGCATCCGCAACCAGGTAGGAGCTTCGTGTATCCGCCTCGCATGCTAGGCGGACCAATGTCGGCGAGCCATCGATACCGACAACATGGTGTCCGTGGGCGGCGAGGTCTCGACTGACCCGACCTTCGCCGCAACCCACCTCGAGCGTCCGATCGCCCGCGGGGGGGACGAGATCGAAGAATGTCGGAGAGTATTTCCAGTAAGCGTCAAAGTCGGGCCGTCGCGCCCAGGCAGCCCAGTTGGACGATTCTTGCTCCCAATGCTTTCTGGTCACGGCTTGAAATGATCGGACTTAGCGGTAGTCGTGAGAACGCTGGCTTGGCCTGGGAACTCCTTCAAGGGCTTGGATGTGGGTGGCCAGAATCGACCAAACGCCGTCCTGTCTTTGCATCACGCCGTCGATCACGAGGATTGGTTTGCGGTTGGCCACCTGGCGGTAGCGGTCGAAGACGTCGGGCTTGATCGTCACGTTCACCTGCCCGAACTCGTCCTCCAACGTGAAGAAGCGGATCTTCTTCGCTGTCGAGGGGGCCTGGCGGGTGATCACGAGGCCGGCGACCCGGACGGTCCGGCCGTTCGGGATGGCGGTAAGCAGGTTGCTCTTAAGGGCGCCCAGGTCGGTCAGGCGGTCGCGGCAGAAATGGATGAGGTGGTGGCCGGTCGAGAGATCGGAGATGCGGTACTCGAGCTGGTTGACGTCGAAGTCGTCGAGAGCGGGGAGCTCTGGAGCCGTGCCGTTGAGTCGCAGCTCTGATTGGGACTGAATGCCGCGCCTCAAGCCTCGGCCGTGCCAGCGTTCCTGCCAGCCCCATAGCAGCTCTCGCCTGGGTTGGCCGAGCGCGTCGAAGGCGCCGACCATCACAAGGTTGCGGACAGCTTTGGGTCCGATGGGTTTGGAGCGCAGGCGGTCGATGAAGTCGTCGAAGGACATATAGGCGCCGCGGGCGCGCTCCACGACGATTGCCTTGCGTCCGTCCTCGCCGAGGTCGCGCACGTAGTTGAAACCGACGCGCATCGCGTGCTCGGCCTTAACAGGCAGGGTTCCAATGGTCGCGAAATCGCCATAGGGTTCGCCTTGGCGTGCAGGTTGGGGGTGGGAAACTGCCGGGAGGAGGGTAGGCCCCGCGACGAGGGGAGTGGGCGTTTCGATTGGTTCCGGCAGGCACCTAATGTCGGAGCGGTTCACGTCCACCGGGAGGACCTTCACCCCGTGGCGCTTCAGGTCTTCCACCAGCACGCTTGGGTGGTAGAAGCCCATGGGCTGGTTGTTGAGCAGGCCGCAGCCGAACTCGACAGGGTGATTGAGCTTCAGCCACGCCGTCTCGTATGCCGTGCGAGCAAAGGCGGCAGCGTGCGACCGGCAGAATCCATACACGGCGAAGCCCTGCACGGCCGCGAACAACTGGTCCGCGACCTCGCGGGCAACCCCGTTGGCGAGGCACCCCTCGATGAAGACCCCCTCGAGCGATGACATCTCGACATGGTTGAGGTGCCGTGTCATCGCCCTCCGGAAGCCGTCCGCCCCGCTCGGCGTCATGCCCCCGACCGTCATCGCGATCTCGATGATCTGCTCCTGGTACAGGATCACCCCCAGCGTGTCCTTGAGCACCCGCTCCAGCAGCGGATGCGGATAGGTGACAGGCTCCCGCCCCTGCTTCCGGTTGATGTAAGGGTGGACGGCATTGCCCTGGATCGGCCCTGGCCGGATGATCGCCACCTCCACGACCAGGTCGTTGAAGCTGTTGGGCCGCGTGCGGGGAAGGGTCTGCATCTGCGCGCGGGACTCGATCTGGAACACGCCGATGGTGTCTGCGGCGCTGCACATCTCGAACACCTTCGGATCGTTGAGCGCCAGCTGATCGAGGTCCGGCCGCAAGCCGTCTTTGTCTTTGATCAGCTCCAGCGCCTCGGCGATGACGGAGAGCGTGCGCAGCCCGAGCATGTCCATCTTGATCAGGCCCAGGTCCTCGACATCGTCCTTGTTGAACTGGATGACCCGCCGCCCCTCCATGGTCGCGGGCTCGACAGGCACGATGTCGACCAGCGGCTCGCCGGTGACCAGCATGCCGCCGTTGTGAATCGATAGATGGCGGGGAAAATCGATCACCTCCCGGCACAGCTCGAGGAACTGGTGCCAGCTCTTCGGCCGCAGCTCCAGGGGGGGCGCGCCGGGAGAAGGGCTTTGCCCGGCCGCCGCGCTGGGGGGGAGTCCCCCCATTAAAGCCGGGACGGCACCGGTCATCGCATCCTCGACGTCCTCGGTGAACCACCGATCTACGCCTTTCGCGAGCCGGTCCAGCAGCTCGTTGGAGAAGCCCAGCGCCTTGCCGACCTGGCGGATCGCCATCCGTGGCTGGAAGGTGACGACGTTGCACACCATCCCCGTCCGCTCCCAGCCGTACTTTTCGTAGATGTACTGGATCACCTGCTCGCGGTGCTCGGTCGAGAAGTCGATGTCGATGTCCGGCATGCTCGTCATCTCTTCGTGCAGGAAGCGCTCGAACAGGAGGTTGTGCTCGATGGGATCGACGCGGGTGATGCCGAGCACATAAGCGACGATCGAGTCGGCGGCCGAGCCACGGCCCTGACCAGGCACGCCATGCTCGCGCGCGAAGCGCATGAGGTCCCAGTTGATAAGGAAGAACTCGGCCAGCCCTGTCTTCTCGATCACCTCCAGCTCGCGCTGGAGACGCTTGGCTGCGTCTGGGGTGATCGGGCGGTAGCGATCGCGCATGCCCTCGAAGCACAGCTTGTAGAGGAAAGAGAAGGGCGTTTCTCCGGCGGGCACGGGGTAGCCGGGAAAACGAACCTTGCGGAAGTCGAGATCGACTTCGCATTGCTGGGCGATCTCCCATGGGGTGGCGAGCGCTTCCTCATGGCCCTTGAAAAGCGGGCGCATCGCCTCGCCGCTCTTCAGGTGATGCTCGGCATTCGGAAACAGGTGAGGCCGCGCCTCGTCGAGAGTCGCGCGATGGCGGATCGCGACCATCACATCGTGCAGTCGCCGCCTTTCAGCAACGTGATAGTGGACCTGGTTGGTCGCCACGACCGGCGCCCCGCAGCGCCTCGCCATTGCTGCCCTGCCTTCGAGCACCCACGGGTCCTCGGGGCGAAGGTGATGGTGCAGCTCGCTGAAAACGCTTTCACGGCCGAACCCTTCCTGCAGACCTCGCAAGCGCGCCTCATCGTCGGTGGCGCTGAGGTAAAAAAGATCGCCGCGGTGCTCGGCGGCGGTGGCGAGGGTGGTGCGCGCCTCGCCCTTGGGCTGATCGGTGTGGGCAAGGGTGAGCAGGCGGCAGAGGTTGGAGTAGCCGCGCAGGTTGCGGGCGATCATCACCACGTCCTGTCCGTCCACCTCAAGCGTGGTTCCGATGAGCGGCTTCACTCCAACCTTGCGACACGCCTGGAGAAAACGGACAGCGCCATACACGCCGCCGCGGTCGGTGATCGCAAGCGCGGGCATGCCCAGCTCGGCTGCCTGGAAAGCCAGCTCGGCGGGGTGTGAGCCACCGTCGAGGAAGGAAAAGTTGGAGTGGCAGTGCAGCTCTACGTAAGGATTCCCTCGCGGGCTACCCGAGGTAGCCTGGCGACAAATTTTGGGGATTGCCATCAATTCATAGCGGCCCTACGTTTGTGACGGCCCCGAAGGAAACGTGCGAGGGATCTGGCACCAGTCGCAAGACAGATGCCGGAGCCAGCGAAGCGAACCGGCGGGGTCAATTCTTTTTCTGGAGAAATGACTCCTGTGGCGCGCTGACGCGGCGACCAGGAAAGGACTTATTGATTGCTCCCCGACGATGAGTTTCTGCGCGCCTTTTTTGGCCTGACCCTGGGCAACTCCGAGTTCAGGCACCGCGACCATCTGCGCCTCGCGTGGCTCGCCGTCCGCAGGCATGGCGCGGGTGCGGCCGAGGAGGTGGTGACTGCCGGCATTCGTAGGTTCGCGCAGCACAACAGCCACGGCCCGCTCTACCACGACACCATGACCAGGTTCTGGGTGAGGCTGGTCGGCCACGCGGTGGCAGCACGTCCGGAGATAGAGGACTTCGACGAGTTCCTCGCCGCATTCCAGCTGCTGCTCGACAAGAACACCCCACTGCGGCACTGGAGCCGCGAGGCGATGTTCGGGCCGGAAGCAAGGGCGGCGTGGCAAGACCCCGACCTGGTGGCGCTGCCGTTCTGACCAGCCATCGAGGCAGGCACGTAACGTCGTCCAGCTCCCCACGTTGTTAGAGGCATGCGCTGGGCAGGCCTGATGTTCGCAGTGCTCTTGGTGAGTTGCACCCAGAGTCCTCAGCCCTCGCCAAGCACCTCTGGGGCGGCCAGCCCTAGTCCAACCTCCAGTCTCAAGCCGATCGATACCGTCGGCTTCTCGTGCCGATTGCCAGTGAGCACGATCGGACCGACCGGGACGATGACGGGGGGATTCGTCGGTTTCCCGAGCGGCAATTTCACCGCCGACCCGGAAGGAATGTTCACACGTGATCAGAGCACAGGCACGTTCCGATGGCTTTCCAACAGACAGCCTCAGCTCATTGGGAGCGTTCCGCTTCTCTTCTACGACCGGCCGATGTCGCGCTGGCTCCCAACCAACTCGGCGGCGGTCTATCCGGATGGGATCAGTTACGCCTATATCACCGGAGTCGACTATGTCACTGGACTCCACCAAACCGTGCACATCGTCGATGTCTCCACTGGTAGCGAGCGAGTCTTCGCGGCACCTCACCCATTTGGAGCCGGGATTTTCGCTTACACCAAGGAAGGGATCTACCTGGCCGGTGTGGGTGAGGCAAGCGATCCTGGAGTGTGGCTCCTGGATCCGCAAAAGGGATCGGAACGGTTGGTCACGAGCGCAGTGGTTGTTCTGGCAGTGGGCAACGGCAAGGCCTGGCTCGGCCAGCTCACGAGCTCTAAGTTCGGATCGGCTATCGACACGCTGGTCGAGCTTGACCTCGGCAGTGGCTCCAAGAAAGTTTGGGTACACCGGAAAAAGCCGAACGTCAATCTCATCGGACTGACATCCGATTGGCTGCCGGTGGTTGAAATTACTGGGGAAGGAGTGTCCTTGTTTCGTTCGCCTGGAGTCGGAGAGCGGATCTACTCCGGAGACCATTGGCTCCATTCGGTTGGCAGCGATGCCCACGGAATCTGGTTTGAGTCTTACGACGGGATCTACCTTTACTCCCGCGCCCTGGGCTTTCATCGTGTCTCTGGTGTCCTTGGCTCTCCTACCGGACCTTGCGTGTGACCCTGCGCTAGTCATAGACCCGTTCCACGAACCATTCGTCGCTGCCGAGGTCGTGGTACAGGTCGCATAGAAGGCTGTTGTTGAGCAGCGCCTTCCAGTACTCGCGGATGACCGGCTGGTTCCACCACTCGGTCTCGACCTTCCAGCGCGCGATCGGATCGACCGAGCCGCTGAGCTCGCCGCTGATGAAGCCTGGGGTGCCATCCGCGCTCAGCGTCACCTCGACCACGGCCGGCGGTGACAGCAGGCGGGTCATGCGAACCGGCGGGTGGGGAGCGGGGAGGAGAGGAGCGCCGGCCTCGGCTGGTGGACCACATCGTCGCCGTGACGCTCCTGCAGCCGCTCGAATGCGGCGATCACCTCATCGCTGGTCCCATCGCCGCCCGCCCACAGCCGCAGCTGCCTGCGGCCCGCCCCCTCGAGGACCGGCAGCTCGATCCATAGCTCGGTGATCGGAGCACGAGGCTGCCACTCCTTGATCCACGAGCCGATGAGGCCGAAGAGCTCCGCTGCGCTGCTCAGCGCGTGGCGCACCAGAGAATCGCGCTCCTCAGGGCTGCCCGATTCGAAGACGAGTCGCACCCGCACCTGTTTGGCGCCCGCGCCCCGCAGGCCGAGCTCAGCAGCGAGGTCGCTGCACAGCGCGCGGGCGACGAAGAGCAAGGCTTCGCGGTCCTCGACCGCCGGATCGAACTGGCGATGCGTGTTGGTGAACATGGGTGGGCTCCAGGGCGTGAGCTGGTCGGGCTCGAGGCCGCGCGCGAGGAGGACCGCGTGCCTGCCAGCACGTCCGAGCTGGCTCTCCAGCTCGCGCTGACCGAGTGCGGCCACAGCGCCCAGCGTGCGCAGGCCGAGCAGGTCCAGGCGCTCGAGCTGCTCCTCATCGAGCGGCAGCTCGTGCGGTGACAGCGGCGCGAGGAACTCGCGGGCATCCTCGATACGCATGAGGCGGCCTGGCCGCGCGTGCGCAGCGGCCAGCCGCGATGAGAAAGGCCCTGGCGCGAGACCGAGCCTCGGCTCGCGGCCGATTGCGGAGCGCAGTCGCCGCCGTGTCTCGCGGATCGATTCGCCAGGCTTCGGCACGCCGCTCACGTCCAACCACGCGATGCCTTCGACTCGAACCTCGACGACAGGGGCGAGGTCATAGAGCGCTGCAGCGATCAGCTCACGCAGGCGCGTGGCGGCAGCAGGGTTGGGTGGAAGGAAGGTCGCTTGCGGGCAGAGATGCTCGGCCTGGCGAAGCGGCATCCCTGGCACCACGCCAAACGGCGACGCCTCCTCTGAGGCGGCGACGACCCGCTCTTCTTCCTCCCAAGCGCCAACGATCACCGGACTTCCGTACAGGTCCTGCCGTTGGGCGAGCTCGAGGTTTCCGGTCAGACCACAGCAGATGCGCATTCCAGCTCCGATGGTTGAAGCTCCGTTTCAGAAACACGGTGCTGAAGGAAGAGCTCTGCCCCTTGGGGATAGCGGATCTCCATCTCGGATTCTCCGATTGGAGGCGCCACCCGATTCTTGAGACAGCGCGCAACTGTGCGCAGTCCCACCAGCTGGCCGCGCTCGATGATCCATTCCGCACGCGAAAAGCCGAGGCTAAGGCTCGAGGCATGTGCGAATGCACGGCCGGGCACATCGACCACGCCGATCAGCAAAGTCCCCGAGCGATTCGCTCCTGCTTCCAGCGGCCCGAGCCATGGCTCGGGGAACTCGCCCATCAAAAGGATGAAGCCGGCGCCAGCCTTGGCCAGCGCCGTCGCCGCCTCGCCCGCATGGTCCGATTGCAGGCGCACCACGGTGAGCGAGCGCAGGTCGGGATCAAACGCGAGCAGCGGCCACGGGTCGAATGAGAAGGGGGACTCCCCCTTATCGCGCCGGCCGGGCAAAGCCCGGCCAGCGCTATCCCCCTGTGACAAGGCGTTGTCGATCACGATTGTGTGAGCGAACTGGTGCGTGGCGCTCGCGAGCAGCGCCAGGGCGAGCGTGAGCTTGCCGCAGGTTCCGCTTCCAGTCAGGAGAGTGAGCCGGCCGCGAGGCAATCCTCCAATCCCAGTCAGGCGATCGAGTGGAGTGCCACTCGACCAGGGCTGCGGGGGCGGCAGCTCCGCCGCCCTCGTCAGCGCCTGGCTGCCGAAGCGCACCCGGATTGCGCTGATGGCATCGTCGAGTTGGGAGTCCTGCATCTTTTTTGCCTCCGGGTGAAGACGCAGGAGAAGAGGAGGTGGTTGAAGGCTATCGAACATATGTTCGTAAGTCAAGCCTCCTTCTTATATGCGGTGAGCGGTTGTGCTGGTCAACGCCCCGCTCCCCAACCCTCTCCCCTCAAGGGGAGAGGGAGAGAAGAAGGCCGGGGCTCTTGCACCCCGGCCCTGACTGCTACTTCTTCTTCGCGGCCTTCTTGACTTTCTTTACGGCCTTCTTCACTGCTTTCTTGATCTTCTTCTTGGCAGCCATTCTTATCACCTCCTTCCTTTGATCCGAAGCATTGCGAGAAGCTCACGACTTTCGATGACCCGCATCAAAAGAGGAGAGCCGGGGCTCCACAGAACCCCGGCTCACACTAACTAACGAAAAAAGAAAAAGAAGTTATTTACTACTTCTTCTTCTTAGCAGCCGGCTTCTTCTTGGCAGCAGTCTTCTTTGCAGCCTTCTTCTTAGCAGCCATAATTCAATACCTCCTTCGCGAATTTTGTCGACCCGATGGATTCCATTTCTGTGACCCATCGGGGTTCGCCGCAGAGCCTCAACGACGAGGTCTCCGTGACCGTGGCGGTTTTACGAAATGGGTCGCGCACAGCCGTCTCTGTGGTGACAACCAAGTGTCGCAACGCCATACAAGTTGTTTAGATACCGGAATGTCACGCGTACGTCAAGGGGTTGATAAGATTTTTTTTCGTGAGGTGTCCGGTGAAATGCTTCGAATGCGGGACGTTCACCATGCACCTGGACCTTTCGAAGGACCATCAACACATCGCATGCGAGCGCTGCGAAATTGTCTGGTGCGCGCTGTGTATAAGTCGCGTCGAGGTCAAAATTTCGCGCGAATGGTTGGCGCAACAGCGAGCTGCGCACCTCAATTGATGACAATCCACCAATGAAAGTCGTCCTCGGTCATGGCGCCTCCGGCAACGCCGCCTCGATGAAGCCCTACGTGACTGGTTTCAAGCGTCGCGGCATCGACGCAACGGCCGTCGACCTCCCTCGCGGCGGTGCAGAACGTGCCGTCCCCGTCTTCATCAAGGCGTCGGGCCGCGGACATGACGTGATCGGCGGCGGCCAGTCGTTTGGAGGCCGGGTCGCGAGCATGGCGGCGACCGAAGCGGACTTCGGAGCGCTGATCCTCTTCTCTTATCCGCTCCACCGCCCGGGATTCACCGACCAGCTGCGGACCGATCATTTCCCATCCATCCACTGTCCGACTCTTTTCCTGAGCGGAGACCGCGATCCGTTTGCCCGAATCGACCTGTTGAAAAAGTGGGTCAAGACAGTTCCGAACGCGAGGCTCGAAATCTTCGAAGGCCAGGGCCACGGGCTGCTCAAGGTCCTAGACCCCGCGCTTGACGTCGCCACCGAGTTCCTAAATCAAATCAAATGACGGCAAGCCAGCACATGGTCAAGTCGAACGGTCTGCGGTTTCGCTTGATGGTCGACGGCCCCGCCGATGGAGAGATGGTCCTCCTCCTCCACGGCTTTCCGGAGGGCGCTGAATCGTGGTCGAAGCAGGTCGATGCGCTGGCGCGCGCCGGTTTTCTCGCGGTGGCTCCGGACCTCCGTGGTTACGGGCTGAGCGACGCGCCCGAAGGCGTCGAGAATTATTCGATCGATCACCTCGCCGACGACGTTCGTTTCATCATCACCTCCTTTGGGCGAAATGGTGCCCATGTGGCCGGCCACGACTGGGGGGCGATGGTCGCGTGGTACTTCGCAGGCAGATATCCGGAGATGACGAAGACGCTGACAGCTCTTTCCACACCGCATCCAGCCGCCCTCGCCGCCGCCAGCCGTGGGGACGAGGACCAGCAGGCGCGCTCGCGCTACGTGGGCCTCTTCCTCATTGAGGGCAAGGCCGAGCATGTGCTCGCAGATGACGACTACCGCAGGCTCCGTTCCATGTTTTCGCTTGGACCCAACCCGGACGCTGTCCCGCGCAGCCTGATCGACCACTTCACCCGCTCGGTGAGCCGACCGGGGCGTCTCACCGCGGCGCTCAACTACTACCGCGCCAACCTGGTCGCGGGCGGCGGCGCATGGGACACCCCGATTCGCATCGGGCCGATCACGATGCCAACCGCCCTGCTCTGGGGGGACCAGGATCCCGCTCTCGGGCGTAGCGCGGTCGAAGCGACAGCGAAGCACGTCCAAGGCGAATACCGGCTCGAGGTGCTGGAAGGCGCGGGCCACTGGCTGCAGTTCGAACGCCCGGCCGAGGTGAGCCTCGCCCTCACCACTGGCGCCAGCAAGTAAGCTGTTCGCGATGCTCCATCGGGAAGATCAGGAGCGGCGACAGGGTTTGCGCCGTCTCGACGACATCTTGGAAACCCTCGAACAACTGAATCTCCACGACAAGACCGAGCTGAGCGATTCTGCGGCTGAACGTCTCGTGATGCTTGGAATCAAGGCCCCGCACAGCATTCCGATCCCGCAACTGATCGAAAAGGTGTGGGCTATGCAGCAACCGTTCCTCACCACGGTCGTGGTGGAGCGGCGCCGACGCCGCCGCCGGAAGATTGACCCGCAGTTCTCGGGCGGCGCCGACCTCGCCTGAAGCGTCGAGTGCGCTGAGCCCAGCCGACTGGCTCGCCGTCTTCCAGCGTATCGGCGCGTCCGTACGCGACAC
>DATCPU010000014.1:0-12655 GCA_036569925.1 Candidatus Dormiibacterota bacterium | reverse complement strand
GGATTTGGAGCGGGCGCTGGCGCGGGCCGTGGCGCTTGGGCGCGCGCCGTCACAGCCGGTGCCGGCGGGGGATCGTGTCGCCACCGAGATGGGAGGGGCCCGGGAGCGGACGCAAGCTGTTTTCGGGAGCAACGGGACCTGGATGTGGCGTCGCCGAGCCACACTCGGCCTCGGTCTCGCCGCCATCGCCGCGATCGCGGCGCTGCTCGTCGTCGGCGGCTGGCTCGGCGGTCCTGGGAGCGGGCGCCCCGAATTCGCCGTCGCGGCGATCCGGGTGGCGGAAGCCAACCCCCGCCTACTCGTCAGCGCGCCGGGCTGGAGGATCGTCCGTGCCGACGAATTCGAACCCGACAGCGGCGAACTGACCTTCAGCGACGGCAGCCACCGCTTCGACATCCACTGGTACCCCGCGCGGCAGTACAAGCAGTACCTGCGCGATCGCGCTGACGTCAGCACTCCGGAACACGGCATCCTGCTCGGGCAGCGTGCAACCACCGTCGACTACACGCGCGAGGAATACGCGACGATGCTCTCACCGCAGGGCAGCGTCTTCATCGAGGTCCGTGGTCTGCTCGGCAGCAAACGCGCCTATGACGAGATCCTGCATTCGCTGCGGCCGGTCGACGTCGAGACCTGGCTCAGCGCGATGCCGCCGAATACGGTGCGTCCGGAAGCGCGGTCCGAGGCCGTGGAGGAAATGCTGCGCGGCGCCCCGCTGCCGCCAGGCTTCGATGCCGCCGCGCTGCAAGGCGAAAACTCGATCTCCGACCAATCCTCGCTTGCCGTGAAGGTCGGCAACGCGGTTGCCTGCGGCTGGGTCGAGAGCTGGATCGCAGCGCGGGCGGCCGGCGACCAGGCTGCCGCAGGGCGAGCCGTCGAAGCAATGGCGAGCTCAGCCGACTGGCCGATCGTGCGCAAGACCAAGGTCCCCTGGTTCTCGAACTACGCGATCGTCACCAAGCAGTTGCATGCGAACCGGCTCGACCGCGGACCCACCACCTACGGGGTCGAAGCCGACGGCAGAATCGTCATCTATGGTCCCGCTTGGAAGCTGCTCCTCGGCTGCGAGGGGACCTACCGCCGCGAAGTCGACAGCATCCCTGAAGCACAAGCCCTAGCTCTGGGCCGGAGCGGGCGCGGACGCTGACCGCGACTCGCCCGCAGGGGCTGATGAGCCATTTCATCTCGCAGCATCGAGATCACGCAGCTGCTTCAGTCGGACGACACACTGTCGACGTTGGCGGCCGACCCCGACACGATTCGCGATGCATTCAAGGCGGTCGGCGTGGATACTCAAGTGACTGGCGAGCGATAACAACAATGAAGAAAGCGACACGACCATGAAGAAGAGGAAGAGCGGCTCGAAGGAAGGAGGAGACTCTCCCTCTCAGCTGATAGACGCGAGGATCAAGGAGCTGAGTGATTGGCGGGGCGAGACGCTCGCTCGGGTCCGAATTCTCATCAAGCAGGCCGACCCCGAAGTGGTCGAGGAGTGGAAGTGGAGAGGGGTTCCGGTCTGGTACCACGCCGGGATGATCTGCACCGGTGAGACGTACAAGAGTGCCGTGAAGATGACCTTCGCCAAGGGCGCCTCGTTGGAGGATCCCTCAGGCCTCTTCAACTCCAGCCTCGAGGGCAACACCAGGCGTGCCATCGATTTCCATGAGGGCGACAAGATCGATGAAAAGGCGTTGAAGGCGCTCATTCGCGCCGCCGTGGCACTGAACACGTCCTCAGCCGGCCAGCGGGATACGCCGTCAGCACGGTGAGTCGTGACGCGGATCGGCTTGTTAGGTCGAGGAAGCCCGACTCCGTAAAGATCCGCCCGGTCCACCAGCCGTCCACTTTATAGCCGGGATGATCGCCCTCGGCGAGCGACTTGGAGTCGTCGCGGCGCCGACCGTGGAGCGGGCGGCAACCGAAATTCTGCCCAAACCCGCCCGAGAAGAAAAAAGGCCCGCATTTGCGGGCCCTTTTCTATAGCGGGGGCAGGATTCGAACCTGCGACCTCGGTCATGAGCCCGAACCCGGGGTCCCACTGGACTACGTGGGGCACGGTTTCAAGCGGTTTTCGCGAGATCGAGATCCGCTGGGTCGGCTGGGATCTGTGGGGCTTCTTGCCCCAGTCGAAAGCACATCGTCGGGAGACCGCGGTAAAGGCACCGCTTGCGGTGCCGCAGAGCGACTCGGCTCATCCCAGTTCGATTACGCCCAAGAGGAGCAGAAGGATCCCGGTGACAACGGCTGAGACGAGCAGCGAGCCGCCACAGCCGAGCCTGTTGGAGAAGAAGATGAACATGACAATCGGATGGAGTGAGCGCGAACGACTCACGTCACCGGCGAGGCGCCCCTACGGAATACCGCCCCGCCGGCTTACCGGGGCCGGACTAGGAGTCGTCCCGATCCTTGACGTAGGGCTCACTTGAACCCGACTTGGCCAACCCGCGACTGATGATGTACGCGGCAGCGACGATGCTGACGTAGAGCCACGCGTTGCGAGCAATGAACTCATCCGTGCCACTCGTGTCCCCGCCCTTGATTGCAGCGGCGCTGACCAGAATGGCGACGATGACTCCGACCATTGCCCAGAACTCAGTCGTCTTGAACGCCTGCTTGGTCTCGGTCTTGAGACGACTAACGCGATCAAGGGGCCGCGTCCGGGACTCCGTGCCCATACGGGGTGCTGATCCAGCCTCCATTGCTTCTCCTTTGGAAGTGCCCAGGGAACGGGCAAAGGACCCGTTTTCATCGGGCGTTGTTTAGACGAGGAAGGCATCAACTGGCCCGAGCAATGCTTAAGACCGGTGGATCCCTCCAGTCGCGAAGTACCCGCTGGTGCGCCACCTTGTAACCGGTCGAGCGCTGGCGAGCTCGCGGCTATGAGCATGACTTGGGGGGTCCTTCTGGACTCCGGGGCCGCGTTTTAATGCGGTTTCGCAGAATCGAGACGGCTGGTTGGGCTGGGACCCGGAAATCCCGACCTCTGGACGACTGAGAAAAGCACGGCCCAGCTATTCGCCGCCAGGCTCCTGCTGATCGAGGTTAGGGCGTTGTCGTCTGCGAGAAGTCGGTCATCGGAACGGCACTCGTGAGCGAGATCGCTGGAGCGGGCAGGTGGCGAGGGGTATCGTCCTCACTCCTGCCCAACACGGTCGATGTCGGGCAGCAACCCTCGGCGCTGAGCATGTGGTGCCACTGCAGGATCTGGTGGAGCACGATGCCATCGATGAAGCCGCCGAAGCCAATGCCGAGGAGCAGCGAAGGCAGGAGCGGTGGTCGACCGCGGTCAGCCAAGCTAGGTCATCCCCATCATCGCGACGCCGAGCCCGAGGCTGGACCAGAAGGGACCAGAGGGCGACATCTTGGCGGGGCGAAAAGTGCAGCAGCGACTCGCCTTCGAGGGAGATTCCAAAGGGGGCGACCATCGTGTTGCCTCGATCTCGGCCCAGGCGGACCGCAGTAGCCAAGGGGGTGATGGATCTCTCCCCGTAGGCTCCGCTGTCGCCCGTCTAGCGTATACAGGCAGTAGCGCTCCGTCAGCCATCGCTCCAATGATCCGTCGCGGATCGGAATCGGCTGACCCCGCGGCCCGTACCTGGCGACGAAATACGCTGCCGGTGGATCGTCCTCGTCGAGTCGAAGTGGAAGCCCTAGCCAGCGCTGCCGGCTGAGATCCGCGAGTGGAAGTAAGGAAGCCGGTAGGAGCGGCGAGCGGCGGCGACAGCTGCACGGCTGTCGGCGTCAAGGCTGAGGAAGTAGATGCCGGGCTTGGCGAGTTCGGCGAGACGCAATTAACGCTCGCCGGCGCTCGCGCGGTTGGTCTCGAGCTGAGCCTCGGTCAATCTCTTGGTCCGGCGACAGATCTGGCGATAAAAGCCCAACTGCTGGGTCCGGCCGAAGATCCTAAAACCGGTCCGGGTTAGGAACGGGCCCCTTGTCGCAGGTCGTGAGATCGCCCTGAGGTGGAACTCGACATCCCCGGTGTCCAGCCACTTCCACAGTTCGTAATGCATCTCGCCTTGCTCGAAATGACCTTCCAAGGTCCGATAGCTCCAGCCGAACACCCTTGCCTGTCGTCCGCCCAGATTCCTCGTCTCTTCATAGACATCGCCAATCCTCACTCCGACCCTGAGGCGCAGGCCGGCGAACCTGATGCGGAGGAGCATGTCGCGCCCGGGGAGGGGCCGGGTGCTGTCATAAATGGCCGTGACGACACCGGGGTCAGCCAGCTGATAGCTGTCCATGAGCTCGCGAGCGACCTCCCAGCTGCCTTCCTGGGTCGGAAGCCCCGAGCCCTCGTGGGGCAGCGGTTCAACCATGTCGTCGATGCGCCATCGGCGATCAACGCCGACGGCACCGTGGTCGGACGGGTCGAAGGTGATCTGCCGATTGGCGAGGGCGGCCAGCCGCCCGGCATCACGCCGGCTCCTCCGATTCGCGCGGCCGCCCGGCAGGGCACCCGGAGCGATCGTACGGGTGGTGATCACGACGCCTCCATCCATCTTCCCCTCGGCGAGGCGGACGATCCTCTGCAAGACCGAGGACCACATGTGCAATTGCACCTCCTTGGAAATCCGCAGGCGACTGTAGAGAAGGTCGCTGAGGCGGCCTCCATTGCGGGCCCATGACTCGATCTCGAACCACAGGGACCTGTAGTCCGCGCTTACTCTGAATTCGATCTGACCCGCCTCCAAGTGCCCGGACAGGGTCGCCAGCCGAAACGACGTCGCGTCCGCGACGATGACCCGGACGGGGCCGTCCCATGGGCCCGGCATTCGGACGACGTAGCGATGGCCCGTGTCCAGCTGCCCCTTACGACCCTCGAGCTTCTGAAAGGTGGCGAACTCTGAAGGCGCCACACCGTCGAGGTTCTCCGACATACGCGCCATCAGCTGCTCGGGAGTCAGCGGAGAGCCGACGATCCGCGTCCGATAGATCCTGTGCACCAGAGGCCCGGCTCCATCCTCGAGGTGCTGGAGTTCACCGAGATCGGCATCGTCAGGCAGATCCGGCGGTGCATCGGTGGGCCACCTGCCGGTCATTTCCCACCGGTGTATGGGGGTGGTGCTCCACAGATAGCGCCATGAGGCAATCGCGACCCCTATCGGCCACCGGGCGGCGGTCGACCACCGCCGTCGCATCGATTGGGAGCGTGCCACCCCTTGCTTCTACCCCTTCGACCACCCGGCACTCAGCGTCAGAGCCCGATCCGGCAAGATGAGGGCATGCCCAGGCTGAACGTCGACAAGCGGCGACCGCGAAGCCAGCATCTCTATGCGCTTGCCATGGGCAGCATCGGGCTTTGCGTCATCCTCTGGATGCGCGCAAAGACGATAGGCGAGGACGAACGGGGCAATGCCGAGCGCCGGGCACTCTTCGTTGGACTGTGGCCCCCCATGTTCTGGCTGATCGGAGACGCGCTCCGGCGCGAGGAGAGGCGACGGGCTCGAACCAGCCGGCTCCGGCGGATCCTGCGATAGCGGGGCGGGATTCGAACCCCGCGACCTTCGGGGTTATGGGCGCGCGCGTTGAGATCGGCTGGACTATGTGGAGCGCGTCCTAGAGCGGTTTTCGCGAGATCGAGCTACGTGGAGATCGGCTGAATCTGTGGGGCTTGTGGCCCCATTTTTGCCCAGCAGAACCAGGCAGCGGATGACTGTCCGGATGCTGTGCTCCGTTGCGCCACTGCTTCTCGCGCAACGGGGAAGCGCGATGCCCGGGGACCAGGGCTCCTGCAATGCATGGAAGCAGTATTACCGTCTGACCGCGGAGCGCCGCCGGGGGAGGAACCTGACACCGCGGCGCTTGACGCGTCAGATCGGCGACCCCAGCCAGGGGTGCCATAGGATTGCGCCGTGCCGTTCACGCTCAGGAACCTCAAGGAGGACCTGGAGGATGTCGGGTCCAGGTTCGACGGCGCGCCGGACTTGGAGTTCCGCCTGGCGACCGAGGCGCTCGAGCTCGAGAAATCCGGCCTGGGCTACCAGCGCGTCCCGCCCGGCTATCGCTTTCCGTACGGCCACACGCACAAGAAGCAGGAGGAGGTGTACGTGGTCCTGCGCGGGAGCGGGCGGATGAAGCTCGACGACGAGATCGTCGAGCTCAAGGAATGGGACGCGGTGCGCGTCCCGCCCGGTACATGGCGAGGCTACGAGGCCGGGCCGAAGGGCCTCGAGATCCTCGTCATCGGCGCGCCCAATCTCGGCGAGGCCCCGCGCGAAGACGTCGATGGCCAGCGCGACTGGTGGACTGACTAGCGCCAGGTAGGTGAGACATGAAGTGGGAGGCAGTCTTCGCGGGTTGGCAGCTCGCTTCCGCGACCGCATGGACGGCAACACGAAAGCTCTCGACGTCAGCAGCAAACGGTTCGGCCCCGCACGAGCCAACATTTTCTCCTGCCAGCTTGGTCACAGGGTCGCATGGGGAGCGGGGGCATGGATTCGGGAAAGGAAACCTCTGCGACCCTCGGGTTCCCACACGGACGGTCCGATTATGAGCCGGGCCGGGATTACTGCTGGACTACGTGGGGCACGGTTTCAAGCGGTTTTCGGGAGATCGAACTACGCTGGGATCGGCTGGAGTCTGTGGGGCACGTTGCCCATTTGTTGCCCCACCGTGCACACCGGCGTTCTATCCGCAGCCGCCACCACGATCGCGTTTTACGATCTGTCTCGGGCGTTTAGCTGGTACAGGGCGGTGCCTTCGGGGCTTCGCAGCGAGCCCTGTGGTCGAGTCGGATCTCGACCGCGGTCGTGCCGCCGACGTAGTGGGACCCTCTCCCCAAGTAGGCGCCGATCGGTTCGTCGAGAAGGACGGCGCGGTCCGGTGCTAAGCGCGCGTGGAAGCCGGCCAGCGAAATTCGTTCGGGATAGCCCGCCCGACCCTCGGCGCCGGTCACGTTCACGATCTCCAGTCGCTGGCGCGGCGAGACGAGCAGGCAACGCTCGACCGGAACTCCGCGGGCCAGATAGACGACCACGACCCTGCCCTTCGGTGCAATACAGACTCCGGCCGCCCCCTTTCCTCCACCTCGCTGCTGCCCGCGAGCGTTCGGGGAGCGCCGGATCACCTTCGGGCCCGCGATCGCAGCGGGCGCGAGTGACATCGGCCAACGCGGGGGTAGCGGCGATGCGACAGGAGCCCAGCTCCTCCCCCCGTCGGCGGTGAAGGAGAGACCTGGTTGGTCGCCGTAAGTCGCGAAGGCAAAGCCGGAGCGCCGCCCGGAGAAGGTCTGTCGCGACCAATCGGCCAGGCCTTTCGCGACGAACGAGGAGAGTGCCCCGCGGGCGTCAACCACTGTCGTTTGCGTGGCGAGCGGTCGGTGGGCGAGAACGTCGTGCGGACCCCGGAAGGCGAGGACGGTGCCGGCTTCGAGCCAACCGCCGCTATGCGCCAGGTGAATCGCGTCTGCCAGATGCCAGCGACGTCCCGAGTCTGCGGTCGCATATACGGTCGCCGTGGTCTCACGGGGGTTCCTGCCGGTGTAGACCCCAGCGAGGAGGCCACGGCCGCCGCGACCGATGCGCGGGGGCAAGTACCTGACCCTTTTGGCTTCCTGGCCGGGCGGCGGGCGCAGCCTCACTTCGTCCCATGCGTGCCCCCCGTCGACGGTCCGCCAGAGCCTCGGGTTGGGATAGCCGCCGGCGAGCTAGCCATCGCGCGGGGAGTCGAAGCTGATCTCGCCGGCCTGCGGCGGGCGAGGGAGTTCGTGCCAGGTCCGCCCACGGTCGTCGCTGCGCAAGAGGAAGCCTTGGCTGCTGGCGGTATCGCCGACCTCCTTGATCAGGGCGAAGATGCGGCCCCCGCCGACCGGCGCAAAGGAGACAGCGGCAGCCCCGAGGACCAGCTCTCGGATTTGCATGGGCGCTCGATGCCAGGAGCGACCGCCGTCATGGGTCGAGAAGAAGACCGGCCGGCTCGCTCCTTCATTTCCCTCTTCGGCCAGTGCCCAGCCTCGTCTCGGATTTTGAAAGTAGGCGCCCTGCAACCGCGATGCCTTGGCAACCGGAGGCGTGATCGGGCGCCAAGCGCGCCCACCATCGCGGGTCCAAAAAAGACCCCCGCCGGTGCGTGCCCAGCCTTCTCTGCCGACGACAAGTTCAGCTTCCTCGACTCTCCGGGAAAGAGGCCGGGCGCGAACGGCTGAGGTCACATCCGAGTTACGGCTTCGCGACAGCTTCGGACTCGAGCGCGTCGTCGACGAGCCGTCGCCACAGCCCACTGGGCCGACGATCGCCACAGCCAGCACCAAGCCGACAGGCAGAAGGCAGCTTGCTCTGCGATTTGCGCGAATAGGACACCGTAGAGCGCCACCGAAACTCTGGCGACGTTCCCGACTGCGGGCGACGCGGTGCTGTTGACATTCCTTCAGGTCTTGGATGTTTCCCACAGCTTTCTTCCTCGGCCGCAGAGCGATACTGGACACCAGGGACCCGGGGATTCCGACCTCCGGGTTCCCACACGGGCGGTCCGATTATGAGCCTGAATCCGGGGTCCCGCTGGACTACGTGGGGCACGGTTTCAAGCGGTTTTCGCGAGATCGAACTACGTAGAGATCGGCTGGGATCTGTGGGGGTTCTTGCCCCATTTCTTGCCCCAGCGTGATCAGGTTCTCGCGTAAGGGCTTGTCGCTACCCCCTCAGAGATCGGTGCCGCTCATCCGACGAGGTGCGGCGGCGCCACGGTCCGTTCGCATCCCCGCTCGAGCTTGTGGGAAGCGTAGGCGCAGAGGATCGCGTCGAAGCCGGGCCCGGCCAGCGGCAGCGTTCCATCGCCGGGCATCTCCACCGCCAGCGAGCCGAGCCAAGACGGCGCCGTGCGGGGTCGCTTCCGATACGTCGCCGCCACGGGGACGGGGACCGCTGCCGAGGATCGAGAGCTCGACCGCTTTGCCGGGCCCCGCGACTTCGTCTTCGGGGGCGTGGACGCTGGTCGACACCAGCACCGGGCCGAAGCGCCGCGTCGGGGTCGCCGCCATGTCGATGACTTCGCCTTCGATCCTGAAGGCGTAGAGGTCGATCGTCCGCGCCATCAAATGGGCCCACGCCATGAAGGTCTTCACGAGCGATTCGGAATCGGCTTCCCTCCACCGCATCCTTCTGACGATTTCCGGGCCTCCGGAGGTGGTTGGCTCGGCTTCGGCGTGCAGGTCCGCTTCGGGGCGTGCCAGGTCTGGCCTTCTTCGATGCGGCTGGCCTCCAGCTGAACCACTCTCCCGAGCGATTCGAATTCGACCTCGCCTCTCAGGGCTCCGGACTGGTTCACCTCGGGCTTTCCCGCCTTGCAGTTGGGGAAAGGGAAGACGGACCTCGTCGGGGAACCGGAAAAACGCAGATCGACCCGGCCGAATTGCCCGAAGTCGGCTTCGATGCCATGGCGGTCGACCCATCCAGTCGTCGTGTAGGTCATCGTGACGTAGGGCTTTTCGAAGTCTTCCCTGCCGATATCCAGCCAGATCTTCGGTGCCCGTCGCTGCGGAGGTAGAGCGAGTAGCCATCGCTCGAGGGCAGCTGCGCTTCGAATCGGAAGCTCTCGGGACGCACGACGGTGTGTGCCGCTCCGGCCGTCTCGGGTCCGGTGGACAGGAGTGAGCAGCTGGATATCGCAACGACGGGAACACGGAGGAGGAGCGCCCCGCTAGCTCTCATGCTGCGGACTATTTCACGAAACGCAGCAGAGGACCGACCGGGAGCTCGCCGAGGTCGAGCGAGCAATCGCGCCGCAGAACCAGCGCGAGCGCGAGCATCGCGGCTTCGAACCTGCTTAAGGCGCGACTAGCCGGTGATGCAAGGCCGTTGCTTAGAAGCATGTCGAGGGCGCCAAGGGAACCCCTTCTCGCGCTGTGCCCCCTTCTCGCGCTGTGCCGTGGCCGCCGCTCAGGCGAAGAAGGACCAGAACCCTAGTGCTGGTGGTTTAGTCCTCGCCAAATGGGTAGGAAAGTCAATTGCAATTGGGTTGAGAGGTTGACGGTTGCGTCGCGTGGCTCTTTTGAGTTCCAGGGCTACTCGGGCCGGTTGCAGTTGCGGGTGCCCCAATGAGAGGAAGAGGAGACGTAGATTGTCCACCGTTCTAATCGTTGTCATCGTGGTCGTCGTCCTAGTGTTGGCCGCCGTCGCGGTCGTGATCGCCCGGCGCGCAAAAGAGCGGCGCCGAATCGAGCGGGAGCGGCTGGCCGAAGAGGCGGAGTCCCACCGCGACGAGGCGCAGACCAGGGCCGCCAAGGCGACCAGTCTCTCCGAGGAGGAGCAGGCGAAGCGGGCCGAGGCCGCAAAGGTGGCCGAAGTAGCCGAGGCGGCTGAGCGCGTCGCCGAAGAGCACCGCGACCGTGCCGACCAGCTGGCCGAGGAGTCGGAGGGAGCCGGCGCGCGCAGCGAGCGTGAGCGTGAGCGGGCCCGTCGCCACGGCCAGAAAGCCGACGAGATCGAGGAGAACCTGTGAGCCACGAGCACCTCAGTCGAAAGTCCGAGCGATGCTGATCGCCGCCGTAGTCGCCATCTGCATCCTGCTCGCGATCCTCGGCTTCCTGCTGCCGCGGTTCTCCGACCACGCCCGGCGGGGCGCCGACAAGGGCTTCTCGACCGGCGCCAAAGCGGGCTCGAAGGCACCGGGGCCGATCGGCCGCCTGCTCTCGAAATCGTTCGGAACCTCTCAGCGTGCCGCCGACAAGAGCCATTCCGCCGGCAAGAAAGCGCGCTCCAAGTCGCCGCTATAGGCCCCGGTCCCGCCCATCTTCACCAACGAAGGAACTAAAACCCAACCAAGGAGCTCGTCTTGACCATCGTCGGAATTCTCATCGTCATCATCCTGATCCTGCTCGCCATCTATCTTTTCCGCCGCGTCTTTTAGGGGCGGCGAAGATGACCTTTGCAGGCAGCATCTTCCTGATTGAGCCGGACCAGAGTTCACGGAGACCGTGATCAGTCCGATTATGAGCCCGAACCCGGAGTCCCGCTGGACTACGTGGGGCACGGTGTCAAGCGGTTTTCGCGAGATCGAGATCGGCTGGGATCTGTGGGGCTTCTTGCCCCAGTGCCGGGGGGCTTAGACGTAATTTCTCGCGGGCGTAAGTAGGGTCGGGCCGTGGGTGGATTCATTATCGGAGCGGTGCTGATCTTCGTGGGCGCCTGGACGGTGCGCCTGGGCCAGCGCCGTGACTCCTCGTGGACGCGGCGGGTCGGTTGGGCGATCCTTGCGTTGGCAGCCGTTTACCTATTAGTGGGCGCGTTGGCCGAACTGGGGCCGGACCTCACTCAGGAGTGATGGCCGCGCGGCGCCTAGATAAACTCCCTGAGGACGGTCGATCTCGTGCTCCACAAGTAGCACTGCTCAAGTCTCGACCGGTCATCGCTGCCTTCCCGAGAACCACCTCGACCCGGACGGCTGAATAACCTTCGGGTTCCCTACAAGGACGGTCCGATTATGAGCCCGAACCTGGGGTCCCGCCGAACTACGTGGAGCACGGTTTCAAGCGGTTTTCGCGAGATCGAGATCGGCTGGGATCGGCTGGGATCCGTGTCGCCTGTTGCCCCATCTGTTTCCCCAGCGAGTCGCGACCGGAAGACCTCCATGTGTCAGCGACACTTCTCTCCGTAAATAGACATGTCCCCGCCGATCTCGGGCCGCGTCCCGAGACGGGCATCCCGCGGTCGGGGCAAGGCGGGCACGAGGCCTCAGACTTTGCTCGGTTCGACCGGCTCGGTTCTGGCCCTCATCGCATGCTTGCCCGGCGCCATCGCGCTCGCGGGCTGCGGTGGAGCGAATCGTTCAGAAGGTGCGACCCATGAAACCACTTCCCGCACCCCCGGGAAGGATCTACGTCGCAGTCCGTCTCCGCCGATCAACCTGTGCGTTACCGACCCGGCGATCCGACTGTCGCCCCTGCAGTGCTCCTCGCACGGTCGGCGCGATCGGCGAAGATGTCGCGGGCGGTGCGGTTCGGGTGCGCGATTTCGTCGCGTGCTACGGGCCTCCGATCCGCCGGACTCAGGTAGCTGCTCGAAGTTGCCTTTGCTATCCGCCAGCGCGGTGCGCGGACCTACTGGAGATTCTGTGCTCGCGACGGTCGCATCGTTGGCGGGTGGGCGGTCTCACGTGAGTCGGTTAGGCACCCTAGGCGTCACCCTGAACCGCGTGATCGCCGGGGTGGGATCCGCATTGCCTTCGGCATCGATCGCGGTGACGCGAAAGACGTGGGTACCGACCGCGACGATGTAGGCGCGGGGCGAGACGCACGGCGCCGGGTGGCGGCGGTCGATCTGGCAGACGAGGCTGGCTTCGCGCTGGTTCGAAGAAAAGCGGAAGACCACCCAGCGTCGCCCGTTTCCATCAGCCAGGACTCGCTTCGGCACGCCAGCGGCGATGAGGGTCTGCGGCGGCCGCGGGTCGACCCGCGGCGGCGGAGGTGGTCCGGCCGGGCTATCGACCGGCGGCGTCGTGGTCGGCGGTTGGGGCGGCCGTTCCGCCGGCGGAACGGCCGGCAATTCGGCCGGGCGCTTGACCTTCCATTCGTAGGAGATCGGATCTCCCGTGTTTCCCGCCGGATCGGTTGGCGCCACTTCAAACGTGTAACTGCCATCGGGCAGGTCCAGGTAAGTGACTCCCGAGGAGCACGTGGCCGCAGCGGACGGCTTTGGCCCTTCGAGGCTGCAGGAGAACG
>DATCPU010000013.1:0-6175 GCA_036569925.1 Candidatus Dormiibacterota bacterium | reverse complement strand
GCGTCGATGTCGCCGCTTGCCTTGAAGTACATGCACTGGCTTGCGCACCCGCACTCAGGGTGAA
Source organism: Candidatus Dormiibacterota bacterium (assembly GCA_036569925.1). Classification (GTDB taxonomy): domain Bacteria; phylum Chloroflexota; class Dormibacteria; order Dormibacterales; family Dormibacteraceae; genus Palsa-872. Next base: position 6,111 of record DATCPU010000013.1, on the reverse strand, counting down.
CGAGGAGGTCGGCATCGCCGTGCTCCGCGCGGGCTCGATCGATGTCCGCAGGCCTGATACCTGCATGCACGTGGCACTCGCCCGGCCAGACACGCATCTTCCGCCCGGTGACCTTTTCCAGGTACGTGCCGAGAAACATGTCGGGGAGGAACAGAATCTCCTTGTCCTCGGGAATGGCGCGGATGACTCGCTCCGCGTTGCCTGAGGTGCAGCAGTAGTCGCTGAGCGCCTTCACCTCCGCGGTCGTGTTGACGTACGAAACGACCACCGCGTCGGGGAACTCCGCCTTCCACGCGGCCAGCTGCTCGGCATTGATGGTCGCCGCCAGGGAGCAACCCGCAGCGAGGTCGGGAATCAGGACTCGCTTCTTGGGGCTGAGGATGACAGCGGTCTCCGCCATGAAATGGACTCCGCAGAACACGATCAGATCCGACGGCGTCGCGGCAGCCTGACGAGAAAGGCCAAGCGAGTCGCCGACGTAGTCCGCCACGTCCTGCACCTCGGGCACCTGGTAGTTGTGGGCGAGGATCACTGCGTTCCGCTTGCTTGCGAGCTCGCGGATCTCCGCGCTCATGCCGACGATATCGCGCGGAACGTCGCGCCGGGAATATTCGGCGGCGTCCGCCTCGAGCGAGATCTGTTCTACCGCCATGTCCTTTTCACCTCCAGGCTCAGGTCCAGCGCCGGCGCCGAGTGCGTCAGCGCTCCGACTGAGATCCGATCCACTCCAGCTCGTGCGGCCGCGACGGCTCCTTCCAAGGTCATGCCCCCGGATGCTTCCAACTTCGCGCGGCCCCCTGTGATTTCAACCGCCTGCCGCATGAGCTCGACCGTCATGTTGTCCAGGAGCACGATCTCCGCGCTGCAGTCGAGCGCATCTGCGAGCTCGTCGAGCGTCTCCACCTCAACTTCCACGGGCATCGCAGCTTTTCGCGCGCGCTTGATCGCTTCACGCACGCCGCCTGCGGCTTCGATGTGGTTGTCCTTGATGAGGATTGCGTCCCACAAGCCATCGCGATGGTTGTGGCCGCCGCCTGCGCGCACTGCGGCGCGCTCGAGAAAGCGCAGGCCTGGGGTCGTCTTGCGCGTGTCCAGCAATGTCGTGTTCGGGTAGGGCGCCAACGCGTCGGCGTACAGGCGCGTCATCGTGGCAATCCCCGACATGCGCTGAAGAAAGTTGAGGGCGGTGCGCTCGCCGATAAGGATCGAGCTCAATGAGCCGGTCACCAGTGCGACCTGATCGCCGGCCTCCAGGCGAGTGCCGTCTGGAACAAGCGCGTGGTACTCGCTGGGCGGCGTGATCATTTCGAAAACACGCGCTGCGGCATCGCTGCCGCTCAATACGCCCGGCTTGCGCGCGACCACCACCGCTTCGCCCATGAGGCCAGAGCCGACAATCGAGCTCGTCGTCACGTCGACGTTCCGCTCGCCGAGATCCTCGGCAAGTGCGGCCGCCACGACCTGCTGCAAGTCAGGCTTCGATGAAACCATCGGGCTCCTCCCGCAAGCCAAAGGCCTGCTGCGTGAAACGGAAGAGGTATGCCTTCTTGCCGCGGACGCTCCGCTCCTTGCCTGTCGGCTCGATGACTCCGCGGTCGACGACCCGGCGCCAGAAGTTGCCACGGTTGATCGACAGCCCCAGCACTGCTTCGTAGACGTGCTGGAGCTCCGAGATCGTGAACTCCGAAGGCAGCAGCTGGAAGCCCACCGACGAGTAGCCCACCTTGCTGCGGAGACGTCGCACTGCGTAGTCGACGACCTCCCGGTGATCGAAGGCCATCTCCACCGGCAGCCGCCTGACCGGATGCCACTCCTGCGCGACGCCCTCCTTCTCGCCCGCGCAGGCCTCAGCGGCCGCCACCGGCACGATCGCGATGTACGCGACGCACAGCACGTCGCCACGGGGATCCCGTCCAGGCACCACAACGCGGCCCGCCCTGTCGAGCTGCTGCGGCCGGTGGAACGTCTTCAGCTGCTCGATCCAGCCGCCGTCGACGTCCGTGATGCCAGCCTGAAGGGCGCGCGCCTGGGAATCGAGTGAAGATCCGGGGCAGCGCAGGCCGCCGGGCAGGGCCCAGAAACCCGGGTAGGGCGGCTCGGCGCGCTGCCGCAGGAGAACACTCAGCTCCCGGCCCGCCAGCGTGAACACCGCCAGGTCGACCGAGACCGGACAGCTCGACTCTACGAGGTCACGCGAAACCATCTGCTCCACCATCTCATGCCCAATGTTATCTCATTTCGAAGCGACATGGGAAGCAGACGTCTAAGGTCGGCTCACCAGGGTGGTGGCCAGCGCCACCAGGGCCGCGGTGTCGGCCCGCAGGTTGCGAGGTCCCAACGTGGCCTGCCGGCCAACCAATGCCACCTCCCGTTCCGACCAGCCCCCCTCGGGGCCGACGAACAGGGTCAGGTTTCGGGGCTCGCCGATGTCGGCCAGCCGCGTTGGCGCCGAGCGGGAGAGCATCACCGGGTTCTCGTTGCCACCGATCACCTCCTCGAGGGAAGCCGGGCCGCGGACTTCCGGGACTGCCAGCCGGCCGGCGAGCATTGCCGCTTCCCGGCAGATGGTGCGCCAGCGGTCGGGCTTGGACCCTCGCGCGACGCTGCGCTCAGCCTGGACTATATGAAAGGCGAAGGCGCCGGCCTCGGTGCATCGCGAAAGCACCAGCTCCAGTGCAGGCGCCGGCAGGTGCGCGATGGCGATCACGATTCGGGCCACCGGCTCCGGACTGTGTGCGCGCTCGGCGACGACTGTTCCTTCGACCCGTTCCGCCGAGACGTGGTCGAGGCGCAGCGTCAGCATCAGTCCCGCGGGGTCGATCACCTCGATCTCCTCCCCCACGCGCGCCCTCAGCGAGCGAGCGAGGTGGCGAGCGTCGTCGCCAACGATTACGGCGCGCTCGCCATCTCGCTCGACAAAAAAGGCAGGCAACCGTTACATCGCGTTGAAGGTTTCGTAGACAGCTATCTCGCCGCCGCTCCTGATGATCGGGCAGCCTTTCGCTGCCCTGGTTGCCTTATCGAGAGACGCGGCTTCGATGATGCTGTAGCCGCTCGCACGCTTGCCGATCGGTCCCTTCGCGACGCTGCCGTCAGCCCGGATCTTGTTGACCGCCCCGGAAAACGGGTTGCCACCATCCACCATTCCTGGTCCGAGCTTCGCGAACCATTTCTCCCACTGCCTCAGGACCCTTGCCTGGGCCGCCGGAGTCTCCGGCATTCCTCCGCCGTAGTAGACGAGAAGGTACCTCAAGCTTTCTTCTCCTTGTTTATATGCCGCTGCGACAGACCTGCGGGATGTGCATTCAGGCTACCTGTTGCGCGAGGCAGTGCCGACATTTTCTTGGCAAGCTCGGTGTGGCGCATGCGGAGATCGGCGATGAGCTCGAGCGCGGCGGAGAGCCGCTCCCGATTTCCCTGGTCGTTCAGCCACCGGCTGGTGCCGGATGGGTGGGGCAACGGCACTACCACCGGACGGTCGCCGAAGCGCAGACCGACCCGCCCTTCGAGCGCGCCAGGACCAAGAAAGCGATTGATCGCCATCTGACCGACGGGGATCAGGACTTTGGGCTTGAGGATCTCGAGCTCGGCTTCGAGCCAGTGGGCGCAGTTGGCGATCGCATTTGAAGGCGGGCGGAGATCGCCGGTTCCGGCTGCATTGCGTCCGGGGAAGCAGCGCATCAGCGCGGCAATGTAGGTGAGCCTGCGGAACTCTTCTGCGCTCGCGAAGCCGGCGCGAACCATCCAGCGATCGAGCTCCTTACCCGCACGGCCGTCAAAGGGCCGGCGCGACACCCGCTCGGTCGGTCCCGGAGCCTGGCCGACCAGCATGAAAGGGGCTCCCCATTGCCCTGAGAAGGTTGGATTGGCTTCGTGGATGATGCCAACGTCGACGCACTGATGGCACGCGCGACATTCCGCTTGATGCGCGAGCAGTGTGGCCTGACCCATGCGGTGTCGAAGTTAACAGGCACGTCCGAGAAATCCGACTGCGCTCTCAGCTGTCGGTAACATGCGTTGGCAATGACCGCTCCGTCGACCGAACAAGTTCTCGCCGTCCTATCCCACATCCAGGACCCCGACCTCGGCCGCGACATCGTGAGCCTGGGGATGATCAAGGAGCTGGCGGTCGACCCGCAGGGAAGGGTCAGTTTCACGTTTGAGCTCACCACGCCGGCCTGCCCTGTGCGCGACCGCTTCAAGTCACAAGCGCAAGAGCTGGTCGGTGACATCCCCGGCGTCACCGCTGTCGAGGTCCGCATGACCGCCAACGTGCGGCCTGCCTTCATGCGCCCGAAACCCTCTGAGATCCTCCCAGGCGTCAAGCAGACAATCGCCGTCGCCTCGGGCAAGGGCGGCGTGGGTAAGTCGACTGTCGCTGTCAACCTGGCTGCCGCGTTGCGCCAAGCCGGGGCCGAGGTCGGCCTCCTCGACGCTGACATCTATGGCCCCTCGGTCCCCGCAATGATCGGGTCGCACGCCGTGCCCGAGCAGGTCAACGGCCGCTTGCAGCCCGTCGATGCGCACGGCCTCAAGGTCATGTCGTTCGGGCTGATCTACCCCGGCGAGCAGCCCACCATCTACCGCGGGCCCATGGTCGGAAAGGCAATCGAGGCGATGATGGTGCAGGTCGATTGGGGCCGCCTGGATTACCTCGTGATCGACCTGCCTCCAGGCACAGGCGACGCGTCGCTCACGCTCGCTCAGGCGATCCCACTGACCGGTGTGGCGATCGTTTGCACCCCGCAGGACGTCGCCACCGACATCGCGGTCAAGGCTTTGCAGATGTTCAGGAAGCTGAACGTCACACCTCTCGGCCTGATCGAAAACATGAGCTGGTATGTCTGCTCGAACTGCGGGCACCGCCACGAGATCTTCAGCCACGGTGGCGCCGAGGCTGCCGCCAAGCGCCTGGGCGTCCCTTTCCTTGGCGCGATTCCGCTCGAGGAAGGGATCCGCGAGGACGCCGACTCTGGCACTCCAGTCGTCATCTCGAGACCCGAGTCTGCGGGCGCCCAGGCGTTCACTCACATCGCTTCGCAGGTGGCAGCTCGCACCTCGATCCAGTCTTTCCGGCAGCTGCCAGTGATCAACGTTCGTTAGGGCCAACCCGCTGCAAGACCCGGACCCGTTTCCAGTCAGCGTCGACGTCGACCGCGAACGCAACGCGATGGACGTCGTTTGGGAGGACGGGCACCGCAGCACCTATTCGGGAGATCAGCTCCGCTGGGCGTGCCCATGCGCCGAGTGCCGCGGCGAAGCCGGCGCTCCGGGCCGGCTGTCGCTTGTCAAAAGCCTCGCTCTGGAAGAGCTTCGACTGCAGGACGTGTTCCTGATCGGGCAGTACGCGCTACAGATCGCATTTCAGAGCGGGCACGGCACCGGCCTGTACACCTTCTCACTGTTGCGGGCGCTCTGCAGCTGCCCGGAGTGCGCCCAACGCGGATCCTAGTTAACAACCTCGTAAGGGGCGAGAAGCCGACGCTCGTTACGGTGGAACAGTCCCGAAGGCGAATCCGTCCGGCATGAGGGCGACGATGTTGCCTTCGGCGGTGACGACCAGCTGCCAGCCCTCTTCGTGCACCATCCGGTGGTGGCGCCGGCACAACAGAATCAGGTTGTCCATGACGTGCTTGCCGCCATCGGCCCAATGCTTGAGGTGATGGACATCCGTCCAGTCGGCTGGTCGGTCGCAACCTGGAAAGCGGCAGCCCTTGTCCCTGAACACCAGGGCTTTGCGCTGTGAGCCGCTGATCGAGCGGCTGGTCTGACCAGCTCGCGGCTGATTCGATTCAGAGTCAAGAAATATTGGTGTCACCGCGGCATCGCAGGCCAACCGACGCGCGGTCTCGGCCGGGATTGGCTGCGCCCACTCGAGGTCAGCCGGCGGCGAACCCGGCTGGTTGGCCAACGTCGCCATCGAAACCGTGACCGTCAAGTGCGGCTTCTGGCCACCGACTGCGGGCAGACTGCCGCTGTCAAGCTTCTGACGCGCCAGCTCGACCAGCGCATCGGCACGCCGCTGCTTGGGAGAGCGCTTGTCGTCAGGCGTTGGCGGTCCGCTGAGAGCATTAAGCGCCGTCTGGAGGATGGCCCCGCCTTCTGAATCAA
>DATCPU010000012.1:0-4315 GCA_036569925.1 Candidatus Dormiibacterota bacterium | reverse complement strand
GCCTTGGCCAGGTCCTGGATCGTGCACGGGTCGGGGTCGACGACCGACACCCGGGCCGCCTCACGGGCCGCGTTGCTGACCGTCATCTGCGAATAGAGCATGACGCTGAATTCGATGACGGCGAACAGCACGAGGATGAAGATCGGGAACACGATCGCGAACTCGACGAGTGCCTGGCCCCGATTGCGCGGCCGCCGATTTGGGTCGCTGAGGTTGCGTCGTCTAACGATCGAGGCATGCCGTGCGCTGCGGGCGAATGCCCAGACGTGGTCCATGAGCGATGGCCTCAGTTCGGGGGTGGGGGCGGGAAGATGACCATCTGATTGCTCACGGTCACGTTGATCTTGGAGCCGAACAGGAGCGGGAAGAAGGTCTGGTACTGATAGGTGTCAGTTGCCATCACTGCGTCGCCCGAGAGGGCCGACATCAGCGTCCCGGGGGCGGGGTTGCACACGCTCCAGGTGATCGGCGAGGTCGCGGACGGCTGCATACAGGTGAACTGCACCGTGCCGGGGACCACCCCCGGACCAGTGCCGAACGAAGACGCTGTCGCCGCCTTGGCCTTCATGCTGGCCCACGAAATCGAGTTCCCCGACGCATCGACCGTGCAGGGACCCGTGGTGCCGCACTGGGCAACTTCCTTGATCGCGTTGATCGCAGTCATCCTCGAATAGAGCAGGAAGCCGAAATCGAAGACCCCGGACAGGATCAGCAGGAAGACCGGCAGGACGACCGCGAACTCGACCAGGGACTGGCCCCTGGAACGACCTTTGCGGGCTAGCGCCTCTGTCTGAGCCGCTCCGCTCGCGTCCATGTCGACATGCCCGTCATTCGTACTGGGAGCGATTGCCTGGTTGGAGTGGCTGGCGCGATGCATGGTCTCCGTCGCTGTCCCCGGCATAGATGCCTTGCGGCCGGGTCCGATGGTCCTGGTGATCCAAGGACGAAAGTCCTGGGGGTTTGGAGCCTACCGTGCAGGGAACGCCGCTGAAAAGGCCCCCTTGAGCGTGGCTCGCCCGTTTCCGGTGCGGGTTGGCAACGTACGGAAACAAGTTCGTATTGGAGGCGAACTTAGAGCCGCCGGCAGTGCCGACGGCTCTTCGTTCGTTGGGGCTGACGGGCAGCTGCCCGCCCGGGGTCACGGGACGACGAGGTGGACCGGGTTACCGAGAAGGTTCACTTGCCACGTGGTCGTGTCGTTACCACCCCCGACTGTGTACTGGATCTTCCACCAGCCCGCCGCTGGAGAACCAGGCGGGGTCAGGCCGCCAAGTCCGTAGCCGGAGGGCAACGAGATGAAAATCTTGACCCAGCGCCCGTCGAAGTGGCTACCCGATCCGTCAAAAACAGCGGGACAACCTGCTGGCAGCCCAAAGGCTGGTGCGCTTCCTGGAGAGTACGTTTCGATGCAGGTAACGCCTGATCCGGACGGGCCCGCAGAGCCGTTCGACTTGTCGACACTCGAGTAGGTGAACGTCGCCGGGGTGTAGACGTTGCCGTCCGGGTCAAGAAACTGAAGCCAAGCACCACCTCCGACGTCGCCCGGGTCGTAGAGGTCGATCTCCATCGTCTTGCCAGCTCCAGAGGGCCGGTCGATTTGAGCCAGATACAACGCCTGGGTCCCGGACTGGGTGTTGGTATAGGTTGCCATTCGGCCCAGTCCGAAGATGTGGATCGCGCCGCCCCCAGTCGCCTCGAGCGACCACCGGTTGGCAGCCCCGACGCTGTCGCTGGGCTGCGATGCGGTGGGCTGGTTGCCGCCTCCGAAGCCAGCCGACCCGACCGATGGCAGCTGCACCTTCGTTGTCGTGATCTGGAGACGATACGTTCCGGCGGCCAGCGCTCCGGTGGGCAGGGTCCACCACTTCAGATGGTACGGATACGCGGGATCTGCAGCCTGATCGCAATGCTTGATGGATGTGCCGTTCGACGCGTATTGCGGCGCACCGGTTCCATGCCCAGCGCTTTCGTCGACGTAGGAAACGCTGTTGTTGTTGAGACCGTTCTCGAACAGGGAGCCCGACGAGTACACCAGCGTGTCAGCCGAATAGAGGCCTGGAATGACCACCTTCCACAGGTTGTAGTACGTCGTGACCGGATTTGGGTCGGACGCCCCCGGGGCGGCTCCCGTCCATTCGTCGCCGGTACCGGCCCGACCGGACCCGAGGGTCGGCATTCCGCAGAAGATCGGGTCGAAGACGGACACGGCGCCACCGCCGCCCGGAATGTCGATTCCATAGTTGTAACCGGCTGGATCGTAGCCGCCGTAGGGATCGAAGCCACCGCCGACGGGCCCGGCGTTGGGCACCCAGCTGCCACCGCTGCTGATCTCGGCCGGTGAAAAGGCGTCGCCATTGCGACTGTCTCCACCGCGCGTAAACACGACACCCCAGGCTCCCTGGCTGTTGAGCTGGCTTGGCGCACCAGCGCCAGTCAAGTTGCTACCCGCGGTCGCATTCGGGACGCCGCTCGCGCCGGTCGAGTTACCGGCAGTCGTGCAGGCCGGTTCGCCGGTGGAATCAGGCGCCGTGGCGACACCACTGTGCGTGTCGATGCAGCCAACGCCGAAGTAGGCCAACGGGCTGCCCATCGGCACCGGCTGGACGTAGATCGCTTTGGCAGTGCGAGTTGAATTGAACGAGGTGATGCCGAGGACGCGCGCAAAGAACGTCTGGACCGGCGTTGAGATGGTGACGTCGAGCTGGCGCGGATCGGTCCCGCCATTGGCCGTATCCTGGATCGGGGTAATGGTTGTGCCGGCTCCAGCCGTGTAGCCGTTCTTGGTCGCTTCCCTGCGAGCATAGAGATAGGCGCTGGTCGTGTCGCTGGGCAGGTAGACGGCGCCAGCCAAGGCGGCTGCGTCCGCAGCGCGCTGGACGCGCAGGCTGCTGGCCCAATACCACGAGACATCCACGACCACGGCAACAACGCCGATCAAGGCGATGAGCGCCCCAGCAAAGATCACCAGAATCTGGCCGTTCTTGCGTCGCCGCGAGGGGCGGGCCTGTGGCTCGGGGGAGGTTGGAATTGAAGCGCGCATTGGTCAGCCTTCAGTTAGTCGGGTTGAGCGACATGACGGTCTTGTCGGTCATCAGCAGCGTTGCGGGACCGGCTGGACCGAAGAATTTCTCGATGGCACCCAGCGGCGTGATCATCGTGTACGTGTAACTCAGGCTGACGCCGATCGAATCGGACGGTGGAATGGCATTTCGCGAGGTGCAGGGCCAGACCGGTGAAGCCGGCGGGTTAAAGGTCAGCGAACCGTCGTTCTTGTTAAGCCAGGTATTTACTGTTCCCGCTACCGGATTGCCGCTTGAGTCCGCCTCCCAGATCTTGATCCAGGCGACCGAGTTGGGATAGCCGAGGATCGGCGAGCCTGGGCTCTTGAGGACCTTCGTCACCGCATTGATGATGTTCTGGTCGATCGCCGTGCACGTGGCCGACGTTGCGCCGGAGCCCCCGTCCGAGAGGCTCGAACCGACGCGAGCACCTTCGCGGGTGGCATATTCCAGACTCAAGTTGTGGGTGAAGACGAAGCCGAACTCGAGCATGCCCATCAGGAGCAGCAGGAAGAGGGGCACGATGATCGCGAATTCGACCATGCCCTGGCCGCGGTGGTCGTTGAACCGAGGCACGAGGGGTCCGGCGGCCTTGGCATCCAGGCTCACAGGACTGGCTCCATTTCCATGGCGTTGGCCTTGACAACGGTCCAGCCCGAGCCAGCGAAACCGAGCAGGCCCTTCAGCGGGGTGTGCCATACGTAGTTGTAGGTGATCTGCACGCCGACCGTATCAAGACCAGGGTGTCCCCCGGCGCAGCCAATGATTACGTTGCATCGAGTCGTTTCCAGATAGGGCTTGGATACCGGGTCGACGTAGGGCAATGTGAAGGAAACGCCGCCAATTGTGCAGGAGACAGTCTGACTAGTGCTTCTCACGTAGGTATTGATGAAGCCTGGCTTGGCCGCTCCCGTCACCGCATCAGCCCAGTAGATCTGGACATTCGCGATGTTCTTTGGATCGGAGGGGCCATTGATGTCGTCCTCGATCTTCCTGAGGATCGCGCAATCCGACCCCGTAGCGTTGCCGGCCTCTGCTGCGACGAGCGATGCATCGCGGGTGGCGTAGCTCGAGGCCAGGTTGGCGTTCATCAGGAAGCCATACTCGATGACAGCGACAAGCAGGACCATGAACACGGGAAAGACGAAGGCGAACTCGACGAGCGCCTGGCCCTTGCTGTTCGGCTTGCGGAGGATGGTTCGGCGGAAGGTGCGAGTCATGGTCTCCGAGTTCCTGCTGAGCGACGAGCCTGATTC
>DATCPU010000011.1:0-6007 GCA_036569925.1 Candidatus Dormiibacterota bacterium | reverse complement strand
GGCTGCCTTCAGAGTGGACAGACCCTCGCCGGCGATCTCGCTGATCCGATCCGCGGCGCTGCCCGATGCACTGCCGCCGTCGCCATCGCCAGTGCGCAGGCGCTCGCCAAATCCTCGGCCCATCGCGCCGCCGATCAAGCTGGGAACGTCGAGCCCCGTCAGCCCTTTGATCGCCGTCGTCGATTCGATCATCGCGCGGGTCGCGTTCTTGACGATGTCGGACGCGCCGTCGGCGCTCATCACCGTCAGCGAATCGATGTGGCCCATCGGCTCGGCCGCAGCACGAACGATCTCGGGCAGGGCGGCCAGCACGGTCTGGATGATGGCCGCCTCGTTGAACTGTTTGTATGCATCGGCGCGCATCGCCAGCGCTTTCGCCTCGGCCTCACCTTTGGTCAGCACGATCTGCGCTTCGGCGCCTCCTTCGAGGCGCGTCGTCTCGGCGTCAGCTTCGGCGGAGGCGATCTTCGCGCGCTTGTCGCCTTCTGCCTTGGCGATGACGGCCTGCGCTTGGGCGGCTGCGGGCTTCACGGTGGAGGACAGGAGCTCCTTCTCCTTGCGGTCGGCCTCGAGCTGTGCGAGCTCTGTCTGCTTGCGCACCACCTCTTGCTGGGCCTCGGCCTGGGCGAGGGGTCCAGCCTGGTCCGCGCGTGCTTGCGCGGCGGCGACCTGGGTCTTGGTCTCGGCTTCGCGGAGCGCGACGTCTCGGCCCGCGTTGATCTTCACCTGCTGTGACTCCGCCTCTCGGACCGCCGCTTCCTGGTCGGTGGTGGCCTTGACCATGCGGGCGTCTCGAGTCACCGTTGACACGCTCTGCTGGCCGAGCAGCTCGATGTAGTTCGACTCGTCCGAGAAGCTCTGGATGGTGAATGCGTCGATCTGGAGGCCGCTGGTCGCGAGGTCGCCTTTGGCCGCGTCCTGCACCTGCTGGAGCAGCTTCTGGCGGTCGCGGATCAGCTCTTCGATCGTCAACGTGCCCACGATCGACCGGAGCGATCCTTCGAGCACGTTCTTGACGATGGAGTCCACCTGCTCGGGCTTTGCGTCTAGGAATCGCTCGGCGGCGTTGCGAAGCGACTCGACGTCGCGCCCGATCTTGAATGTGGCCACGCCCTGCACCTGCACCTTGATGCCCTGGCTGGTCACTGCGTCCGCGAGCTGCACGTTGATCTGGCGAGCGGTCAGCTTGAGCTTGCCCACGCGGTCGAGCAGCGGGCGGATGAAGGTGCCGCCGCCGACCACCACCTTGACTCCGCGATCGCCAGGGCTCGACATGACCTGGCCCTTCTCGTCGCGCACCTTGGCGCCGCGCGAGCCGGCCACGATGAGAGCCTCGTTTGCGCTGGCCACCTTGTAGCGGCTGGCGACGAAAGCGATGAGCAGGATGAGGATGATCACGCCGGTGACGGCGAGGAATGGAGTCGAGGTCACAAAACTAGGCATCCGGACGTGCTCCTTCATTGGTGACGAGCGGAAGGGGGGCGACGACGATATTGCTGCCGGCGACGCCCACGACCTTGACCGTACGGCCCGGCGGGATCTCGGCATCGGCGGTGGCGGTCAGGTTGTGCGAGCCGCCCGCGAAGCTGATCAGCACGGTGCCGAAACGGTTCGCGGGAATTCCGACCGAGACGCGCCCGGTCGAGCCGATCATCTCCTCGAGCCTGAAGGTGTCTGACGACTCGGCCTGCTTGAGGACCTTGAAGGCGGCGAACACCACGCCGGAACCAAGCAGCCCAGCCACGATGCCCGTAAGGGTCGCCACTCCGACTCCTGCCCCAAGGCCATGGAGCCCAAAAAGGCCGCCGATGCCGAACATGGCGAGGAATCCGAGCATCATCGGGGCCGGCGACACACCGGCAACGTCAAAGCCGAGGTGGATGGCTCCAAACAGGCCGCTGAAGATGTCATCCAGGACGAGCGTGAGCAGCAGGAGAGCGCCCCCCGCCAGGAGGCAGACTCCAAATACGAGATCGGCAGTGCTCATTCAGCCACCGGCCTGAATCTTAGGACGCCCCGCGGACTACCGCAGCGAGTTCGTCGCCGCCGAGGGGCTACCGGTCGAGGAAGGCGGCGATGGCCGCCGCCGCCGCCGGCGCCATCCCCACCGTGTAGTGGTTGGCCTCGATCTCGACGCCCTCCGCGGTTGGGACCTCGCTCAGGAACCTGGCGTACTCCTCCTTGGTGATCAGGTAGCCGAAGTTGGGCGGCACCTCCTGCGCCGCCCGCACCAGCAGCACCGGCATCGTCAGCGCCGCCCAGAGCGCGTAGGGGTCCTGCTGGAGGCGGTATTGCTCGTCCTCCCAGGGCGCCGACTTCTGGGTCCGGAACGAGACGCCTCCATCCACCTCGATCAGCTCGTAGTCGAAGAGGCGTTCCCACGGAGCCCAGGGCTGGTAGTGGGGCAAATTCCTGGCGAGCGTCATGAAGGCCTCGCGAGACGGGAAGACAGCCGCCAGCCGGTCAAGGCCTGCATAGACGGGAATCTTGATTGACTCCTGTGGCAAGCCGGCGGCGTCCACGAGTACGACGCGGCGGACGCGAGCCGGCGCCATCTGGGCGACCACCATGGCGATCCAGGCCCCCATCGACCAGCCGATCACGTCGAAGGTATCGGCTCCCAGCTGATCGGCGATCTCGATGACGTCCCTGGCATGGGCAGGCCACCCATACGTGCCCGGTCCGGTCTTGCTGCTGCGGCCGCGGCCGCGAGGGTCGAAGGCCACCTTGCGATGGCGGCCATCGTCGAGTGCCTTGTAGATCACGTCGAAGCTGCGCAGATTGGCGCTGAGGCCGGGGATCCCGATGACCAGCCGCCCGGTGTCTGATCCCGATATCTCACAAGCGACCTCGCCCGACTGCAGTTGCAGACGCCGCGTGGTGATCGCCGATCGGTCAGTCATCCCACCATCCTCGGTACCCTGTCTGTAGGCGCTCCGTTTGCTCATCCTAGTTGAGGACTGGGCAGCCAATGACCTGAGCGCCGGGAGGTTCAAATGGCAACGCCCCCATCAACCTCGGGAGCCTCATACCACGCTTCACTTGACCCAATTCGGGTCGTTCCGCTACGGGAAGATGCCCGCCTCGCGCCTGCGCCGGCCGCTGCGCCGAGCCTGACCTACCGCGGCGGTCCACTGCTGACGGCGGTGGAGATCTTCGCTTTCTTCTGGGGCGACGGCTGGCAGGACCAACCGCAGGCGGGACTCATGGCGCAGATCGTCGCGTTCTTCGACTTCTTCGTGGCCAGCCCTCTGTTGGATCAGATGGCCGAGTACGGGGTGGCAGGAAGCACGATTGGTCACGGCGCCAATCGCGGCGCAATCGCGGTCCCGGGTTCCCTTGGATCCTCGGTCGACGACAGCGCGATCCAGCAGCTCATACAGCAGCAGATCTCAACCAATTCGGCTGTCCCGCAGCCCACGCCGAGCTCCCTGTATTTCGTCTTCGCGCCGCCGGGGGTAGCCGTGAGCCTCGGTGGCAGCAGCTCCTGCACAAGCTTCTGCGGTTACCACAACGACATCAATGGACAGATCTTCTATGCGGTCATGCCGTACCCGGACTGCACCGGCTGCACCGGCTCGCTCAGCGTTCTCGACGCGTTGACCTCGACGACTTCGCACGAGCTGTGCGAAGCGATTACCGACCCGATTCCAGGCGAGGGTTGGTATGACGACAGCAACGGCGAGATTGGCGACATCTGCGCATGGCAAACGAAGCAGCTTGGCGCGTACACAGTGCAGCTGGAGTGGTCGAATCATGCGGGACGGTGCATCTGAACACGGTCTCGACAAGCCCAATCCAGCATGTCGTGATCATCGTCAAGGAGAACCACGGCTACGACAATTACTTCGGAGCGCTTCCTGGCGGCAACGGAACCACCATGTCGCGGAGCCCGAACCCGCCGCCGAAAGATCCGGACCACCGGCACGCGGCGTGGCTCAGCCGGGACACCACCGCGCCTCGGGTACAGTTCGAGCAGGCTGACATTCCGCATTACTGGAGCTTCGCCAGCGAGTTCAGCCTCTGCGACAACTACTTCACGGATGTGGCCGGCCCATCGACGCCCAACCACCTGATGCTGATAATGGCCGACTCGGCGTTGATCAACAACCCGAGCACCAATTACCGAAAGAAGCCTGGACCGGCTCTGTACGACCAGGCCAGCCTGCCCTCCCAGCTCGACGCCGCGGGACTGACCTTGGGCAACTATGGCGGCTATGCGTTCGAGTTCATCAAGTACACGGCCGGCAAGAACCGGCCCTGGCAGCAGTTCGCCAAGGACGCCGCGGGCGGTAGGCTCCCTTCAGTCTCGTGGCTCTATTCGGACGGGGTTCATAGTGAGCACCCTGCAGACACCGCCGCGGAACGGGCTGCGGGCAACGGCAATGTGACCAATGGGATGCAGTGGACCGTGGACCAGGTCAACGCTGTCGTGGCCGCGGGTCTGTGGCCGCAAGTCGCGATCTTCATCACGTGGGACGACTGGGGTGGCTGGTGGGACCACGTGACGCCCGCGGAGGTTGAGAAGTGGACAGATGGCACGCAGTTCCGGTACGGCGGCCGTGTTGGTTGCCTCGTCCTCAGCCGTTACGCAAGAAAAGGCTACGTCTCGAAGGTGCTCCACTCCCATGTCAGCCTGATCAGGTTCTGCGAGACCACGTTTGGGCTTCAATCACTGAACGCCCGAACCGCAGCGGCCGACGGGATGGCGGACTGTTTCGATCTGACCCAGACTCCATTGCTGCCCCCATCGTGAGCAGCCCGAGTTCACAACCGTTCGAGTAGCTCGTAGCGCACGGAACGCCGAATGACAAAGTGGTCTTTCAAATGACGCTTACGCGTCGCTTCATCGACGACCCATTCCGGGCGATGCACGAAGCGCAGGTGCTCGCACAGGTATTTGCGGAGGTCGGAGAGGCTGATGAATGGGACGAGATGCCAGAAACGGCCGCGACGCCCGCGCTTGAAAAGTCCGTCGCGCACCACACGCGCAATCGCGCGATCCGACGCTCGGTCGTTCCCAATCTCCACTCTGGCAGTCTTCACGACGCCGAAACGCTGAAATCCCCGCCGCCTCCGGCGCTCCACGTACGCCAGCCGCGAATCAGGCCGCGCGTCGACCAGCTTCCCGCCGGGCGCGAGGACTCTGTGTATCTCGGCTAGGGCATCGACCATGCCCCTTCGTGCGATTCATCAAAGCGTCCACGAGAGGATCACCAGGTCGAAGGCCGCATCTGAATACGGCAGTTGCTGCGCCGCCCCGACAGCGAAGCGCACGTTTCGAACACCCGCCTTGCGCGCGTTCATTCTCGCCGCAGCAATGGCCGCTGGATCGGGATCCATCCCGTCAACCCGGGTGGCGAACGGCGAGACACCAAGCGCCAACCGGCCGTCGCCGCACCCGAGGTCGAGCACGCGCTTCCCGCGTACCAGGGTTGGGCCGCCCCATTTCTTGAGCTCGTCCTGCGGGCGCGGCCGGAGAGCAGCGGACGACACGGGCACCTGCCTGCCTGCGTCGGCGACGGATTCCGTTGCGCCGCGGCTCATGGCGCGATCAAATCGAGGTCCACCCACAGCACGGCGTCTATTTTGAGTCGTGCGGTGTCTAACCAGAGGGTTGAGGTGTCACGAGTCCTTCCAGACTCACGAGGAAACTGGCTGAGGGTTCCGCCCAGGCAACCGGTTGCGTGGAGTCGCCGGCGAACACCATTTCACAGCCGGTGGCTTCGACCCTGACAGTCACCTTCGTTCCATCCACATACGTGAAGATCAGCACAAAGTACGAGCCATCGTCCATCGGACAATGAAGCCCGGCCGCGAATGGCGGCAGGTCGTTGAGCTGCGTGAGGAGGCTCGTGGCCACGGCGGGATCGCTTATCCCGACGGAGGCAATCAGGCTCGATGGAGGTTGGTCATTCAGGCCCCCGATTCTCTCGATCACCACGCGAACCGCCCCGCGCCACAGGAAGCCACCAGTCCCTGGCGTCGCAATGCTCCCGGCTGTGGG
>DATCPU010000010.1:0-2736 GCA_036569925.1 Candidatus Dormiibacterota bacterium | reverse complement strand
CCGTGGGGCACCTCCACTTCGATGACGGGAGCAGCCACGGCGAGGTCAGCGCGGGAGAGATGCTCCTCATCAACCCGGGCGAGCGGCACATGTATCAGGCCGCGGTTGAGACTTCTGCTTATCTCGTCTATGCGGGTTTGCCAGGGGTCAGGAGCCGAAAGTGGAACTTGCGGCACAAAGCCTGAGCATTAGGGAGATGCATTCCACATCGCGAGGAGCCGACCGCGCTCGTCATCCCGCAGAAGGCTGAGCGTGGCGACATCGAGGTCCAGAGTCGATGCCGCCTTGACGTCGAGTCGCATCCACGCAATGGCGACGGCACGAAGGAAGTGGCCGTGTGAGAAAGCCAGGACCCGGCCTCCGGCGGTCGAAGCGAGCTTGATGAAGGCCATCGCTCTCGTATAGATCTGCGCAGGTGTCTCGCCGCCCGGGCTGCCGTCTTTGTACAGCTCCCAACCCGGCCGCGATTCGCGAATCTCTTTGGTGGTCAAGCCCTCGTATTCGCCGTAGTCGACCTCGCGCAGCAGCTGCGTGAGCTCAGGTTTTGGAAACCCGGCGAGCTCGGCCGTGCGTCGTGCGCGCTGAAGCGGGCTGGAGAACACGACATGGAATTGAATTTTCTGCAGGCGATCCTTCAAACGCGAAGCCTTCTCCTCGCCTTGAGGCGTCAGAGGTAGGTCGGTCTTGCCAGTGTGCCTGCCGCTGACGCTCCACTCGGTTTCGCCATGGCGGGCGAGGTAGACCTCGACGCTCAGGCTGGCTTGCCCATCATCTCGGGCCTGCCGGAGCGCAACGACCGGCTCGCGCTCTCGATCACGGCACCGGCCCGAACTCGCTGTCCGGGCCTGACGCAGACGAGGCCGACCGACGCGTGGCCCCCGTGCAGCTTCAGGGCCTCGTTGACAGCCGACAGCACGCGGTTTGCGGCGTGGGCTGTGCCGGCGACGTCGGTGTCGGGCAGGATCGCCAGGAGCTGTGGCGGGGTTCGGCCCAAGACACCCGGGGTGTCGACGTCCCGCACAGTGCCGGCCAGCGCGGCGGCCATCATCTTCAGCGACTC
Organism: Candidatus Dormiibacterota bacterium; assembly: GCA_036569925.1. GTDB lineage: Bacteria > Chloroflexota > Dormibacteria > Dormibacterales > Dormibacteraceae > Palsa-872. The sequence goes on along the minus strand of DATCPU010000010.1, from coordinate 1,676 downwards.
CTCAGGTGAGCCCGCGCCGTCGGCCTCGACCAGCAGCACCCCGAGGTTGCGCTGATAGCGATGAGCCCGTGCGAGCTCGTCCTCGAGAACGGGACGCACGAAACGATCGTTGAAGAGGCCGGTAGTCCGGTCGACTATGTGCAGCGGCTCGGCCTGAGGATCATCGGCACGCACGCCGCACGACGGGCAGAACACAGCGCCGTGAGGTAATGGGGACCCGCAAGCCAGGCACGCCTGCCCTTCAGGCCGCCGGCGCAGGAAGTCGCCAATCGGCATCGCGCTAAAGCCTATCAGCCGAGTGGCGGAGGCTAGGGAACCACCGAGGCGCTTAGCCGACCGCTGCCTCCACTGATATCAGCCAGCTGTCAGCCCAGCTCGCAACCGCGGCGAGCACGGGCTCGAGCGCCCGGCCTCGCGACGTGAGGCGATAGCTGACTCGCACCGGTGGACCCGGATCGACGAGACGCTCGACAAGGCCTTCGGTCTCAAGCTCGCGCAATCTTTCCGTGAGCACGCGGTCACTGATGCCGGGGATACCGGCAAGAAGCTGATTGAATCGAGCAGGCGCCGGAATCAAGGCTTTGACGACCGCCCCCGTCCAGCGCTTACCGATCAGCTCAATGGCGCGCTGAAATGGCGCGCTGTAGTCGAGGCCCCCACCGACCATGGGGAGTGATTCTATGCGGTATCGGTGGTTGCGGAAGCAAGCCTCTTGGTTTATTTCTCGAAATTTCTTAACCCACTCTCGACCATGTCTCGTGTCGCCTCGAGGGCGGGTGTGCCGGGAGGTCAAGCCCGGTTCGTGCGCGGCGTAGACTCGCGCTGCCATTCATGGAAGTAGCTGACCGAGTTGTGGTCGTTACAGGCGGAGCGCGAGGCATCGGTCGTGCTCTCGCACGAAAGTTTGCGGCGGCCGGCGCCGAGATGGTAGTGGTGGCCGACATCGATGCAGAAGATGCATGGAGTGTGGCTCGCGAGATTGGTGGCATGGCCATCCGATGCGACGTATCGAATGAAGCTGATGTCGCGCAGCTTGTGGAAAAGGTCCACATCGCCAAAGGGCGCATCGACATTCTGTGTTCGAACGCGGGCATCGCGGTGGACGGCGGACCCGAGGCTGGGAACTCGGACTGGCAGCGCATATGGGATGTGAATGTGATGGCCCACGTCTACATGGCTCGCCACGCTCTACCCGCAATGCTGGCGCGCAAAGAGGGATGCATAGTCGGCACGGTTTCCGCCGCGGGCCTGCTCAACCATATGTTCGCGGCTCCATACGGAGTGACCAAGGCGGCGGCGCTGTCGTTCTTCGAATGGCTGTCGATCGCCCATGGGGACGAGGGAATCCAGGTGTCTTGTCTGTGCCCGCTGGGGGTGAAGACCGACATGCTGGCGATGGAGCGCAGACGGGGTCTCGACTTCCTTACCGCCACCGCGCTCGAGCCGGACCAGGTCGCCGACTCAGTCCTGCAGGGCATTCGCGACGGGAAGTTTCTTATCCTCCCGCACCCGGAGGTCGAAGAATACTTCCGCCGGCGTGCCTCCGACTACGACAGGTGGCTCAGGGGGATGCGGCGCCTTCGCGCGACCATCGTCGCCGCCAACCAGTAGCGTGGGCTGGCTCGCGCTCGTCACCGGGGCCGTGCTGATCGTCATCGCCTTCGTCGCCGCGGGCC
>DATCPU010000009.1:0-1896 GCA_036569925.1 Candidatus Dormiibacterota bacterium | reverse complement strand
GGATTATATCGGCTCCTGGGCGTCTGCGGACTAGATTTTGTGGGGCGGGGCGCAAAAAGCGGCACGCCTTGTGGGTCGGGGGCGGCGGCGGGGGCGGGCAACGCATCGATCTAAAGGCACGTCTGGTGGCGGTTGTGGTGTGGGTTTACGGGCTGGGAGAGGGTGTCGGTGGGGAGTCTGGAGGTGGCGTGCAGGCGGGTTGATGATGGCACGCCTGGCGAAATACCTTACGAAATCAGGTCAATTAATTGGCGCAGAGCCTTGCTTTCTAGAACATTTGTTTGTACCATATTCCTATGCTTGCGACGCAAGACGTCTACGCGATAAGCCCGGTTGATGTGGCAGATAACGACCGCCGCGATCGGCTCATCCGCCGGCGCCACATGATCGATCTGCTGGAGCTCTCCTTCTCGCAGGAGGCGGCTGAGTTTGCCGCCACGAAGGACTTCGAGATCGACGGCTCGGTCAGCCCAATCGACTGGCTCCGCATCAACTGCCACATGACAAGTAATGCGGCCGCGGATCGCGTCGCAGTTGGCGACGTGCTGGCCGAGCTCCAGCAAACCGTCGGCGCGTTGGCCGAAGGCGAGGTCGGCTTTGCGCATCTGGCCGTAATGGCCAGAACAGCCAACGCCGTCGGCGAGCGCTTCGATGAGACTGCGTTGCTTGAGAAGGCCCGAACCAACTCGCCAGGAAAGTTCCATTACATCTGCCGGCACTACCGGCACGCTGTGGACGCCAAGGGCTATGCGGCGGAAGAGGTTGAGCTGGTCGAAAACCGCAGCCTGTCGATCAGCACCTGGGACGACGGCTCCATGCTCCTCAGTGGCGTTCTCGACCCGGTTGGCGGCGCCGCATTGCGAACAGCCCTGGAGCCGCTGGCGCGTAAATCGGGAGCCAACGACCACCGAAACAGGGAGCGACGCATGGCCGACGCGCTGGTTGATCTCTCCATGCACGCGCTGGACACCGGATTGATTCCGCAGCAGGCATCCCAGCGCACTCATCTTCAGGTCACCACCTCGATCGAGACGCTGAAGGCGCTCGATGGCGCGCCCGCGGCTGAGCTCGAGTTTTCGCTGCCGATCTCGGCCAAGGCAGTGGAGCGCCTGGCCTGCGATTGCTCGGTCACCCGCATCCTGCTCGACTCCGACTCGATGGTCATCGATGTCGGCCGCGCCAAGCGGGTGATCTCGGCGCCGCAGCGCAAGGCCCTCAACGCCCGCGACCAGCACTGCGTCTGGCCGGGTTGCGAGCGGCCGGCGAGCTGGACTTCAGGCCATCACCTACAGCACTGGATCCATGGCGGCGGCAGCGATCTGCCGAACCTGGCGCTGCTCTGTTACCGGCACCACTGGAATGTGCATGAGGGTGGTTGGCAGCTGGTCCGCATGGAGACCGGCAAATTCATGACGGTTCCGCCGACCGTGACCTTTGGTCCTCCTGCTCGCGGACCGACTAACTCCTCTCCCCGTTAGTCCGCGGATGTTTATGCAGTCTCCTTGTATACTCATGCGCTCGTGGGCAGGACTGTAAAAGCAGCTGTCGCCGGGGCCAACGGCTACGCCGGGATGACGCTCGTCCATCTCCTGGCCAGACACCCGGGTGTGGAGTTGATTCAACTTACGTCACGCTCCCTGGCGGGGCAGCCGTTCTCTGCGGTGTTCCCACTGCTCGAGCTCGAAGGCACGTTCCTGTCCGAACCGGACCTCGAGGGCATTGAAGTCGTGTTCAGCTGCCTGCCGCACAACGTGGGCGCGGGCAAGGCACGCGCCTGGCTGGCCGCCGGCGCTCGCGTCATCGACATGAGCGCCGACTTCCGGCTCCGCGATCTCGCCCAGTACCCGCTCTGGTACAAGCAGCAGCACCCGGCGCCGGACCTGCTCGCAAAGGCGG
>DATCPU010000008.1:0-6010 GCA_036569925.1 Candidatus Dormiibacterota bacterium | reverse complement strand
CTGCGCGCACATGGTCGCCATGAGACCGACGGGTCCGGCCCCGACGATAGCGACAACATCGCCGGGCTTGATCTCGGCCCGCTCGGCTCCAAAGAATCCAGTCGAGAGGATGTCGCCGACGAAGATCGCCTGCTCGTCGGAGAGAGCGGCGGGAATCGGCTCCATCGAGTGGTCGGCGTTGGGCACGACCACGTACTCGGCCTGGCCGCCGCCGAGGTCGCCGAAATACTCGCCATGTCCGAACGTACCTTTGTCCACGCACTGGTTGAACCAGCCCTTCCTGCACAGGGCGCAGTGGCCACACGAGGTGAAGAAGCTGGCCACCACGCGGTCGCCGGGCTTGAAGCGCTTGACCTCGCCGCCGACCTCCTCGATCACACCAACGAACTCGTGGCCGAGGACGGCGCCCTGGTTGATCGGGGTGTGCCCGTGGAGGATGTGGAGGTCGGATCCGCAGACGGCGCCGAGAGTGACCTTCACGAGCGCATCGCCGGAACCCTTGATGCTCGGCTTGGGTACGTCGGTGACCTTGACGTCGCCCTCGGCTTGAAAAGTCAGCGCCCTCATGGCCGGATTCTACGAGCCACCTAAGCTACGAACGTGCGCTTGAAGAACTCAGTGGTCCTCGTCACAGGCGCCTCGAGCGGCATCGGCAAAGCGACAGCGCTCGCATTTGCCAAAAGGAAGGCGCGGTTGGCGCTGGGAGCGCGACGGCTCGACCGCCTCAACGCGGTCGCGAAGATGTGCCTTCAGCAAGGCTCGCCTGATGTGAGCGTGCGCCGGTTAGACGTTGGCCAGTCGTCAGACGCGCGCGCCTTCGTGGCGGCGGCCCTACGGGATCACGACCGCATCGACGTGCTCATCAATAATGCAGGGGTCGGCTGGATGGGGCGCCTGCACGAGATGCCCGAGGAGAAGGTCGACGAGCTGGTCGCCACCAACCTCAAAGGCCTCATCACCACGACTCAGGCGGTGCTGCCCGGGATGCTGGCGAGGCGGGCTGGCGTGATCATCAATGTCGCCTCGGTAGTCGGCTTTCGCGCGTCGCCCTACTCCGCGGTCTACTCGGCAACGAAGCACGCGGTCGTCGGCCTATCCCACGCCCTGCGAGGCGAGCTGTCGGGAACCGGCGTAAAGGTTTGCGTCGTCTACCCCGGCGTGACCGACACCGAGTTCTTCGAATCGACCGAGGTTCCGGTTGGTCCGATGTACTCAGCGGCATGGGTTGCGAACCTCATCGTTCGCACCGCGCAGTTCCCCAGGCGCGACGCGATGGTGATGCCGTTGCGCGTCGCCCATCTTGCCGAGCCCCTGCTGGGCGGCCTGATGGACCACAGCCTGGGCGAGGCAAGGCGGCTCAAGTCTCCGCACTTAAGCGGCACAGGCCTGGACAAGTAGCCCGGAGCTACTTCTGCCAGGCCGCCAGCAGCTCCTCCAGGCGATGGGCGTTCTTCACTGAGTAATTCGAATAGTTGTTGTTCATGATCGCGTGCACCTCTTTGGCCGACCGCTCCATCTCCTTGATGCGCGGAACCCACTCCTGGAGCTCCTCGTCCTTGTAGTCATGACGGAAGCGCAGATTCGGCGGCGCCCCCTTCAGGTCCCACGTCTCGTGATTGCGGCCGTGGAATCGCACGACCGCGAGCTTGCTGGATGTCACGTCAAAAACCGGCGGCATGCTGGTCTTGTGCCCGGGCGGCACGTCGACGGCGACATAAGGAATGTCGCGCGTGCGCAGGAACGCGAGGGTGCCGTCCCGGTGGCGGGCGTCCATCCACTCCGGCTTGCGGAGCTCGACGGCGACCTGGAACCCGAACATGCGCTCCTGGACCTGCTCGATGTAGGCGAGCGACCGCGATGAGGGCAGGAACCAGGGCGGAAACTGGAAGAAGACAGCCCCCAGCCTGCCTGCCGCGCGCAGCGGTTCCAGTGCCGCGCGAAAACGCTCCCATGACTCGTCGAGCAGCTCGTCAGGCATCTGCTCGAGGTAGATGTTCTTCTCGCGCAGGTTGTCGGGCAGCTGCTCGCGAATGTCTTTGGGCAGGGCCATGGGCTTGGTCGGGTGGTTGGTGAAGAGAGAGAAGGACTTGACGTCGAAAAGGAAACCGGGCTCGGTCCGCGCGACCCAGAGCTCGGAGTTCTCGACCTTGGGCATGCCGTAGTAAGTCGAGTCGACCTCGACGAGGGGGAACTCGGACGCGTAGAAGTGCAGCCTCTCCTCGGAGGACGTCGCGTTCATCGGGTAGAAGAGCTTGGAATCGATCAGCGACTTGTCGATCCACCCCGCGATCCCGCAGCGGACAGTCATAGCGGGATCGTGGCACAAGAGGCTATTACGGGCGCTATGATCCGACCGCTCCGTGGGCCGCTACATCCGCTACTGGTACACATACCGAACCGTCGTGGCGGTGCTTTTGGCGTTGGTCATAAGCGGACTCATGTACTGGCTGTACACGCAGCAGCTGGTGTGCGACTCGCGGGTCGGGCAGTGTGTCGTCAATGTGTCGGTCCACCCGGAGGACCGGTTCGGATTTCAAACGAGCCCCGATCCGAACGTGATCGTCGTCGGCATTGACAACCAGAGCGTGAAGGACATCGGAAGCTACCCAGTCCCGCGAAGCTTCTATGCGCAAGCTCTCAAGAACCTGGAGGACGCCGGGGCAGCAGTAGTCGCATTCGACATCGTATTTCCTGACGCTCGCGAACCGCAGACCGACAAGAAGTTTGCGGACGCCTTGGCCACTGCTTCAGTGCCCGTGGTGCTGGCGTATGCCGGCGACAACACAGTCACGGGCGACGGGAAGATCATCCAGACGTCTCCGACCACCACCCCGCCCGGCATCGATCAAATTCCCCTGCGGATGTTCAGGTGCGCAGACGCCAGCGCCGATCCAAACGCACCGTGCAAGCAGCCGTACCCAAACGTCGTCCTTGCCTCGACCGACATCCGGCCAGATTCCGACGGCGTGACAAGGCGAATTCCGATGTTCGTCCAGCCTGCATGTGCCACGACCGGCGCCTGCGACACACCGACAATTGACACGCTTGCCTTCGCTGCTTACCGCGCATGGGCGCTGCAAGGCCTCAAAGGTCCCGACCTCACGGAATCGGACGGCCAGGCGAGCTTCGGCACGGGATGGACCAAGGCGCTCCCCGTCGACCAGACAGGTTCAGCCCTTATCAACTATTTCGGGCCTCCCGGCAACTACAAGCAAGGCGGCCAGTTCATATCGTTTGGTGACGTATACGCCGGCCGGATTCCAGCCAACAAGCTCAAAGGCAGCATTGTCCTGGTCGGCTATTACAACCTCACCAGCGTCAACGACACCGTCAGGGCTACCACCAGCGCGGGGGCCGGCGAAGGCTCGGGTGGCGCAATGGCGGGCATCGAGATGCACGCCAACATCACCCAGATGTTGATCCCGCCGCTGCCAAGCGCGATTCCGAAATTCCTGGCGCCCGAAGCGCCGTTGACCGTTTATCTGGTCCTGCTAGTGCTTGCGGTGGTTACGGCACTCGCAGTCGCGCGAATGTCTGTCCTGATCGGCCTGCTGGTGACAGCTGCGGCGCTCGTCGTCTTCACTTTTGCGGTGTCCTTCTTCTCCTTCAACAACGGCTTTGTGCCCGACCTTTTCCATCCGCTGCTGGCGATGGCCCTGGCTTACGCGGGTGTGACCGCTTACCGATTCCTCTACGAGGATCGCGAGAAGCGGAAGGTGACCAACCTCTTTGGCCACTACCTGAAGCCCGAGATCGTGGCGCAGCTGGCCAAGACACGCGGCGGCGTCGACGACATTCTGCGTGGCGGTGAGCGGCGCGACATCACACTGCTGTTCGTCGACGTTCGCGGCTTCACGTCGATGTCCGAGCGCATGGAGGCGGACGAAGTCGTAAGCGTGGTCCAGATGTATCTCGACCATCTGAGCGGGATCATCTTCACCTGGGACGGCACCGTCGACAAATATGTCGGCGACGAGATCGTCGCGTTCTGGAACGCGCCAAGGCGCCAGGAGAACCACGCCCTTCTTGCCGTCCGCTGCGCCTACGACCTCATCAACCGCGCGCCGGAGCTGCAACAGAGACTGTTGGAAAAAGGACTGCCGCCGATCCGCTGGGGCATCGGCATCAACACCGGTCCGGCGGTCGTCGGCAACATGGGCTCGCGCAGCCGGCTGCAGTACACGGCTCTCGGCGATACCGTCAACACCGCGGCCCGCTTCTGTGCCAACGCGCCTGCCTACCACCTCCTGATCGGTCAGCCGACCTACGACCAGTGCAAGGACTACATCGCGGTGGACATGGTTCCTGGCGTGCAGCTGAAGGGCAAGTCAGCCGAGACGTTCCGCATCTACCAGGTGACGGCCATACGCGAGACCCCGACGTCGCCATGGGTGCCCTTCCCCACCGAGATGGCCCTGCAGGCGCAGGACACGTTCACGCAGCAGTACACGCATAAGACGATCCTCGGCAATGTGAACTCGACTTCTCGCGACATCCTGGTCGGCGAGGCGGCTCAGCAAGCGCTGGATCAAGCAGCCGTGGCGCCCACACCGCCGTACGGAACACCGGCTTACGGGACGCCGGTTCAGGGTCCGGAAGAATCGCCGACGACCGCCGGGCTTTAGTGGAGTAAACCAGCGACCGCGTAGAGCGTGGGGGCCGCCAAAACTACCACCCCTGCGATCATGCCCATGCACCCACTGGCTTTCTTGGCCACGGGCTTGACCGGAGGCGCGGGGTTGTAGACGGCCTGCGCGTGAGGCGCCGCCGCGACAGCGGGCTCAGCCATCGATGGCATAGCGAGCGGCGAGGCCACCGATGCGGCCTGCGCCACCGCAGTCGCCGGCACCATCTTCGAAAGATCGGCGCCCGGCTCGAGGCTTTTCTGCCAGCCAGGACAGAGTCGATCGGCGATGCGCGACATGGTGATGTCGAATTCCTCGCCAGTCTGGAAACGCTCCTCCGGCCGCTTCGAAAGAGATTTCATGATCACCTCTTCGAGCCGCATGTCCAACCCTGGCCGGCGCACAGAGGGTGGCATCGGCGGAGCTTGCACGTGCTTGGCCATCAGCGTGAAAGGCCCGTCTGCCTCGCTTGCCGTAAATGGCGGCTGGCCGACGATCAGCTCGTAGAGCATGATGCCGGCCGAATAAAGGTCGCTTCGGCCGTCGACCTTGCTCGACGCCACCTGCTCCGGGGACATGTATTGCGGAGTGCCCACGGTCGTTCCGGTCTTGGTCGCCGTACCACCAGGGCCGGAGTCGTCTGTCAGCCGGGCGATCCCGAAGTCCGCGACCTTCACATTGCCCTCGTCAGACAGCAGCACGTTCTCAGGCTTCATGTCGCGGTGCACGATCCCGTGCTTGTGCGCGTAGTCGAGCGCCTGCAGCACCCCATGCATGACGGCGAAGGTCTTCGGCAAAGGGACCAGCCCGTCGTTGACCATGTCTCGGAGCGATCGACCGCGAACGAACTCCAGGACGATGTAGTTGGCATCGCCGATCTGCTCGAGGTCGTGTACCTGTACGAGGTTGGGATGACTCGTCCGTGCCATCACCTGCGCCTCCTGAAGGAACCGCATCAGCGCGGTCGGGTCTGCGGCCGGAGACAGGATCAGCTCCTTGATCGCGACCTCGCGGCCCAGGCCTGGCTGCTCCGCCAGGTATACGGCGCCCATGCCGCCGCGGCCGAGCTCACCCTTTACCAGGTACTTGCCGATCTGCCGCGCACCGCCGGGCGGCGCCGGGGTGGCGGCTGGAGTGGTTGCTTGGTGAGGCGATTGGACCGGCAATCTCATGGTGGCATCGACAGCGCCCGGCGCCGCCGGCAGATGGGTCGGCGCGGGTGGGTGCGTCGGCGGCGCCGCGGCTGCTGCTAGAGGTGCCGTCGGAGGGGGCGCCGTGGGTGGGGGCCCGGTTTGAGGCTGGGCGGCGGGTGGGGCCGCCGTGGCCGGCGCATGGGTCGTGGGCAGCCGCATCGTGGCGTCGACAGCCCTTGGGGCCGCGGCGGG
>DATCPU010000007.1:0-5655 GCA_036569925.1 Candidatus Dormiibacterota bacterium | reverse complement strand
CAAGGAGACAAGGTCTGATTTGGTGGATTCCGAGTCGGCGATCAGCAGTGGGCAGCGCTGCGCGGCCCAGCGGGTCGTCAGCTGCAGGTAGGCGCGCTCGGGTGCGGAGTATGCCTGCGGGTGCCGCTCGAACGCAAGGTCATGCACAACAGTCAGCGCTTTGCCCGGCCATGCAAACGGGATCACGTGCGAAGGCACGAAAAGCAGGTCTGCGTGCTTGCCTGCCAGCGCCAGCGGGAGGCGCACCTGCGACCAGAGCCGCGGGAATGGCGTGACCATCACATCGACGCCGAGACCCGCGCGGGGCCTCGACGTGAAGAACCGCCAGTGCAGGTCCGGCGCTGCCGCCTCCAGGCGCGAGCCGACCTCGCGAGCGTATACCTCGGTGCCCGTAACCACTTCGCGGGTCGCGGGGTTCAGGTCTACGGCAACCGTCTTGGTCAGCAACCTGCGAATGATAATCACGCCAATGAGCCAGGTCCGTGTTCTCGGCGTTCGGGTCGATTGCCTGGACATGGCAGCTGCATTGACCCGCATCGAGCAGCTCGTCGACGAAGGTGGCCAGCACCTGGTCGCCACCGTCAATCCGGAGTTCGTCATGCGCGCGAAGGCTGATACCGAGTTCGCGCGCGTGCTCGAGTCCGCCGATCTTTGCCTTGCGGACGGCAGCGGAGTGGTGTGGGCGGCTCGGCGCCAGGGCTGCGAGATGCGCGAGCCGGTGACGGGCGTCGACATGATCCCGCCCCTCGCCGCGCTGTGTGCGCAACGACACTTCCGCCTCTTTCTGCTGGGCGCCGCCCCAGGCGTGGCGGATGACCTCGCCACCCGCCTGCGCGCGCAACATGCCGGTCTCGAGGTGGCAGCCCACGCCGGCTCGCCCGATCAATCGGCTGACGTCGAGACCCTGGCCCTGGTTCACGCCCACAAGCCGCAGGTGCTGCTGGTGGCCTACGGCCACCCCAACCAGGAATTGTGGATCGACCGGATGCGCGGCTCCCTGGGCGTCGCGGTTGCGATGGGGGTGGGCGGCTCCTTCGACTACCTGACCGGGCGCATACCCCGTGCTCCGGGATGGATGAGGCGCGCTGGCCTGGAATGGCTTTTCAGGCTGGTGCGGCAGCCATGGCGAGTCAGGCGCATGGCAGTACTGCCTATCTATGCACTGCGGGTGTTGCGCTCCAACTAGATTCACCCAGCGTGGCAGGGTTGGCCGGGGTTTCCCCGGCCATGACTTTGTTCCTGATGCTTCCATCGCAGCGTGGAGAACTTATCCGGAATTAATCCCATCGATATACCGGAGAGAGAGCAGAGCCTGCGGCGGAGCCGCACGCTCGGTGAGAGGGAACCATCCGGGTTCCCTCTTACCCCGTTTACGATTCGCAGCCATGGCGCCCGCGCTGAGCATCGTGATCCCCGCGTACAACGAGGAGCAGCGGCTGCCGCGCACCATCGAGCAGATCGAGCGATACCTCAACGCCCGTGACTACGAGCTGATCATCGTCGACGACGGCAGCACCGATGGCACCCGGCAGGTGATGGACGAGGTCGCGGCGCGCAACAGCAGGATTCGGCTGGAAGTCCTGCCCGCGAATCGCGGCAAGGGAGGGGCGCTGAAGGTCGGCGTGGCGTCCGCAGGCGGCGACGAGGTGCTGGTCACGGACGCCGACCTCTCAACGCCGATCGAGGAGCTGGAAAAGCTGGGCGCGGCGATCAAGGCGGGGGCAGGCGTGGCGATCGCATCGCGTGCCGTACACGGATCGAAGATCGAGGTTCCGCAACCGGTCTACAGAGTTCTCATGGGCAAGGTGTTCAACGTCATCGTCCAGGCTGTGCTGCTCCCCGGCATCTGGGACACCCAGTGCGGGTTCAAGCTCTTTCGGGCCGACGTGGCCAAACCCGTCTTCGCAGCTCTCACGACCGACGGATTCGGCTACGACCCTGAGGTTCTATACCTCGCCAAGCGCAGAGGTGTGAGGATCGTGGAGGTGCCTGTGGTTTGGCGTCACTCAGCTCCCACCAAGGTGCTGCCGATCCGCAGCTCGATCGACATGTTCAAACATGTGGTGAGGGTCAGGTTCAAGCGGTGAGCGAGGGCGGGAGCAATGTCCTGGCAACCGAGGTCCTCGTCGTGCTGCCCACCTTCAACGAACGGCCGAACCTCGAGAAGGTGGTGGCAGGAGTCAGGCGGCTGGGCCACGACGTGCTGATCGTCGACGACGCCTCGCCGGACAAGACCGGCGAGCTGGCCGACAGCCTGGCCGCGGCCGACCCCGGCATCCGTGTCCTCCACCGGCCTCGCAAGCTTGGTCTGGGTAGCGCTTACGAAGACGCCTTCAGGATCGGCCTCGCCGGGCGTTCGAACCTTTTCGTGGAGATGGATGCGGACGGATCGCACCTTCCAGGCAACCTCGATGCGATCGTTTCTGCGGCGCGCGCCTGCGGTGGCTTGGCGATCGGCTCGCGCTACATCCGCGGCGGCGAAGTCGTCGGCTGGCCCTTCCACCGCTATCTCCTGTCGTGGGCGGCCAACGTCTACTGCCGGCTGCTGCTGTGGCTCCCGGCGCATGACTGCACATCGGGTTATCGCTGCTACACACGCGACCTGCTGAGTCACATAAACCTGGATGAGGTGGTGTCGCAGGGCTACTCCTTTCAGATCGAGATGGTCTATCGCGCCCGCAAGCTCGGATACCGCGTGGTCGAGACACCGATCCGTTTCGAGGACAGGGTCGCGGGCGCTTCGAAGGTGTCGCAAGGCGAAGTGCGTAGAGCGCTGCTGACGGTGCTGCGGCTGAGCGTGAGGCGATGGACGCAAAGCCAGTAGAGAGGGCCGGTTACAGCCCGACCTGGTCGCTGCGCGACTGGAGGGTGCCCCTGCTGACAGGGCTCGCGATCGCCGTTGTCACCACGATTCCGTACCTGTACGCATACGCGGTACAGCCGCACGGCCAGGTGTTCATGGGCTTTTTCTACCTGGGCGACGACGCGAACACCTACCTCGCAAAGATGCGGCAGGGTTGGGAGGGCGCGTGGTCGTGGACCAACCGCTATACAACGGAGTCCAGCCCGACGGTGTACCTCTTCATGTTCTGGATCTTCCTTGGCCACCTGGCCGCGCTCTTCAATCTGCCTCTGATCGTCGTGTTCCATCTGGCGATGGTGGGTGCCGCCTTCGCGCTGATGGCGGCGATTTGGGCCTTCGTCAACCACTTCGTTGCAGATCGTTCGGCGAGGCACTTTGCGTTCTTTTTCTGCGCGATCGGCCTCGGCATGGGCTACGTGATCCAGGCGCTCGGCCACCCGGTGATCTTCGGCAACACGACGGACACCCTGGACTGGCGCATGCCAGAGCTCACCGCGTTCTATTCGGTCCTGGCGCTGCCGCACTTCGCGTGGTCGGGCGTGTTCGCCGGAGCCGGCGCCGTGCTCACGCTCAAAGCGATCCAGCGCGGGAGCCTTACCCTTGCGGTCCTGGCCGGGCTGTGCTGGCTAGGTCAGGCTTCGATCCACCCGCAGATGCCCATCCTGATGGGCGGCGCGACGGCCGTGTCGTTGCTGATGCGCCCCGCCTCTCCGCGCGGGTGGGTTGCGGCCATCATCGCGTTCGCGATCCCGGCGCCATACATCCTTTACTGCTACCTGGCCTTCATCGGCAACCCGCAGGTGGAGCGCTGGACTTTCCACTCGAAGAACGCGCTGCCGCCAGAGGCCTTCAGCCTGTTCTTCGCGCTGGCGCCTCAGCTGCTGCTGGCGCTGACTGGCTTGCCTGCGGTGCTCAGGCGGCGGAGCCGGGAGGACGTCTTCCTGATCGCCTGGCTGGTACTGCTGGCAGCCATCCTTTATCTACCGAACCCGGCCGGCGACCTGCGCAGGCGCTTCCTAGACGGCATTTACCTCCCGCTCACGGTGCTCGGGGCCATCGGCCTGTTCGATACGATCCTTCCCCGACTGCGGAGCGCGAGGGCGCGCCGTCTCATTCCTTTCTCTTATGTCGCCTTCACTACGATCGGCAGCGCGTTCCTGGTACTCGCGCCGATGTTGATCGCAACGCAGCCGCAATACTCTGTGCAACGGACCTGGTTCGACGGTCTCAACTGGCTTGGCGCTCAGCCCCCGGGGGTGGTCCTATCGATGCCCGGCGTCGGGCTGTTCGTCCCTGCCTACAGCCCGGACACCGTGTTCGTCGGCCACTATGACGAGACCTTTGACTACGTAAACAAGACGCAGACGGCGCTCGACCTGCTTACCGGCAAGACGGACATCGGCCAATTCGACACCGCCAACCACATCAGGTATGTGATCTGGACCGCCGACCTGCCAACGCCACCCCCAACCGTCCTGGGCCCGCCGGCGTACGACTCCCCAAACTTCAAGATCTATCGGATCTACTGAACCGAAGGTGCCCCAACCGACCATTCGGGCACTAATGGTCGCGTTCCCAAAATGTGCGCGACCAAAAGGGCACGAATGGCCGTATTCCGACCGCTCGGAACGACCGCGCTAAGCAGTCCTCACGAAGATCGTCGCCACCTTGTCCTGGTAGACCATCCTCCAGGCCGGCTGCGTCGCCAGCACGTTGGTCAGTGCCTCGCCAGTGTTGAACATCACGTAGTCGACGTGGTACTTGTCCAGGATCGCGGCCCAGTCAGGCCGCAGGTTCTGCACCTCGTTGTACTCGTTGAGCAAGGGATCGCCCATCAGCTCGGCCTCGCCGAAGATGAACACCTTGCGGTTGGGATCGGGATAGAACCGATAGGCGAGGTAGCCGCCCCAACCGTACTGGTTGTACATGTGCGTGCCCACCTCCGGATGCGACGCGAGCCAATCAGCTGCCGCAATCGGGTAGCTCGCCTCGTCGAGCTTCGCCTGCGCCGTAGGGCTGATGTCCGAGTCGATCTTGACGGCGGCCACTAACACGACGAGCACCAGCGCCACTGCGGTGACAACGGCGAACGCTGGCCGGGCCGGCAGCTGGAACTTCCACCTCCGGCCGGCTGCGAGCTCCTTCCAGCAATCCGAGTAGGTGGTGATCATCACGGGCGTTGCGGCGGCGACGAACAACGCGATGTGGCGCACCGATTGCAGCGCGAGGCCCAAGGAGGCGACGACCAGCAAGAACTGGTACAGGGTCGGCCGCCGCAGCGCGAACCCGGCGATGACGATGAAGACCATTGCCTCGAACGGCCGCAGGTAGATCTGGTGGAAGTCGGGCGAGAACCATTCGACGATGAGCTTCTGCTGCGCCACGCTGCCCTGCGTCTGGAACGGATAGAGGTAAAGGCTCAAGCCGTGCGGCGTGGCGAGCACGGCCACCACCGATGCGACTGTGATGATCGCCAGGAACCTGACGTGCGCTTTGTGAGCCGGGTTCGAACGATCCACCGCCCACATCACGAGCTCCGACACAAGAGCGACGCCGAGCCATGCAAACCCGATGACCCAGCCACCGTGAAGGTTGGCCCACACCGCCATCACCAATGGGAAGAAGGTGAGCGCGCGGCTCCGACCGCTGAGGTATCCGTGCAACCAGTACAGCTCGAGGCAGCTGATCGCGAACGTGATCATCTGGGCGCGCGGTCCCCAGATTGGCCACCCGGCGAGTGCGGCGAGCGCCAGGCCCAGCCCGACGATCACAAACGGCTGGCGCCGAACCTG
>DATCPU010000006.1:0-16779 GCA_036569925.1 Candidatus Dormiibacterota bacterium | reverse complement strand
GATGCGGTCTCCGCGTAACCGCTGCCAAACATGACGCCGGGAAGCAACGGCCCGCCGGTGACCCCGGTCAGGACCACCGACAGGTCGGTCCCGGGCACCAGGTCGGCGGCGCTGTAGATGCGGCCTGCACCATCGCCGATGAGCAGTCTCTCCTCCTCATTGCGCGGCCACAATCGCGCCTGCAGCTCGCCGCCAAGGCAGCGGATCGCGCATGCCGCGATCAAGGTCGCATCCACGCCACTGATGCCGATGGCGGCATCGATGCCGCTCCCAGGCACGGCTGCCATCACGGCGCCCGCGATGTCGCCCTCTTCGAGGGTCAGGATTCGCGCGCCGGCGGCCGCGACCTCAGCCATCAGGTCCTGGTGACGAGGGCGGTCGAGGATCGCGACGGTCAGGTCCTGGACGCGAGCGTCCCTCGCAAAGGCGATCCGCCTCAGGTTGTCGGCGATCGGATCGTCGAGGTCGATGCCGCCGCGTGCGGCCGGGCCGGCGACCATCTTCTCGACGTACCAGATCGAGGGCAGCTGGGCGAAGCCGCCAGGCTCCGCTGCGGCGACGATCGACACCGCATTGGTCGAGCCCCTGGCGACCTGGCTGGCGCCCTCGATCGGAAAGAGGCCGTAGTCGACACGGTGCTCGCCACCCGACAACGACGTGCCATGGGACAGGTAAGCGTCGCCGCGCGGACCAAGCACGACAGTGCCCGACGGACCGCTTTCTTCGAGCACTCGCCGCATCGCTTCGGCGGCGACCTCGAGGGCGCGGTCGGGATCGCCCTTGCCGAGCAGCCTGGCGCACGCCAGGGCCGCGGCCTCGGTGGCATGCACGAGCTCGAAGGCAAGCTCGTGACGCGCTTCGAAGGAGGGGATTCCCCTCTTGGGTTGCTCCAACGGGACTCTTCTGCCTAGGTTCCTTCGGGTTCCTCGACCAGCTCCGCCGGGCGAAGCTCCATCTGGTCGATGCCGCTTTGCAGGAAGGCCGCACGCACGAAATCGCGGAACAGTGGGTGGGCGCGATTGGGCCGAGAACGGAACTCGGGGTGGAACTGGCTGGCCACGAACCATGGGTGGCCGGCGAGCTCGACTATCTCGACGAGCCTTCCGTTCGGCGACATGCCGCTGAAGATCATGCCCGCATCGCCGAGCGATTCGCGGTACTCGTTGTTGAACTCGAAGCGGTGGCGGTGTCGCTCATAAACGACCTCTTCGCCGTATGCCTTGAAAGCTAGCGAGCCCGGAAGGAGCTTGCATGGATACAGACCCAGGCGCATCGACGCACCCATCTGGTCGATGTTCCTCTGCTCGGGCATCAGGTCGATCACAGGGGTCGAGGTGAAAGCCGCGAACTCGGTGGAGTTGGCGTCTGGTGCGTCCAGGGCTTCGCGCGCGAAATCGATCACCGCGCACTGGAGTCCCAGGCACAGCCCGAGGTAAGGGATCTGGTTATGCCGCGCGTAGCGCGATGCCTGCACCTTGCCCTCGATGCCGCGATAGCCGAAACCTCCCGGCACCACAATGCCGGCGACACCCTTCAACGGTGACGTGTCACCAGCGTCGAGCTTCTCGGACGAAACCCAGTGGATGTCGATGTCGAGCCCGTGATGGATGCCCGCGTGTCGGAGTGACTCGATGACGCTCAGGTAAGCGTCGGGGAGTGCGACGTACTTGCCGACAACAGCAATCGGGACGCTCGCGCGCGGGTGCTTGATGCGCTCGATGAGCTGGATCCACTGGCCGTTGTCGGGCGAGTGGTTCGCGTCATCGAGCTCGAAGTGCTTGGCCATGACGCGGCCGAGACCGGCGTCTTCGAGCATCAGCGGAACCTCATAGATCGAATCGACGTCGGGTACCGAGACGACCGCGTCGCGCGGCACGTCGGTGAAGAGCGCGATCTTCTCCTTCAGGTCGGCGTCGATCGCCCTCTCCGAGCGGCAGATGATCGCGTCGGGCTGGATGCCGATCGCGCGAAGGGCCTGCACCGAGTGCTGCGTCGGTTTCGTCTTCATCTCCTGGCCGTGAACCACAGGGACCAGCGAGCAGTGCACGTAGAAGACGTTCTGACGCCCGAGGTCGTTCTTCATCTGGCGGATGGCCTCGAGAAATGGAAGGCTCTCGATGTCCCCGACGGTCCCCCCCACCTCGACAACGACGGCGTCGACCTGCGGATCGCGCGAGGCGCGAAGGATTTTTTCCTTGATCACGTTGGTGACGTGAGGAATCACCTGCACGGTCGCGCCCAGGTAGTCTCCGCGGCGTTCGCGCGCGATGACCTCCTGGTAGATCTTGCCGGTGGTCACGTTTGAGGCAACAGTCAGGTTCTCATCGACGAAGCGCTCGTAATGGCCGAGGTCAAGGTCTGTTTCCGCCCCATCGTCGGTGACGAAGACCTCGCCGTGCTGGTACGGGCTCATCGTGCCGGGGTCGACGTTCAGATAGGGATCGAGCTTCTGGAGGGAGACGCTGAGGTGGCGGGCCTTCAGGATGTTCCCGATGGACGCCGCAGTGATGCCCTTTCCAAGAGAGGAGACGACACCCCCGGTCACGAAAACGTACTTCGGCATAGAGACCTCCAGGGCGGTTTTAGCAATGGTACCGGACCAGGGCCGGCTAAGAGGCCGCCCAGATGGTCAGCCTTACGCCTTTGGCTCGACCCTCGGTTCGAGGACCACAACCTTGGTGTCGTACTCGCCCGCCGACGCCTGGACTGACAGCTTCGAGAGAGGTTCGGCGGCGACGACCGCCATCTCCTTGAGAAACCGGTCGACCGTGTCCAGGTCCAGCTTCAGGCCGGGGATCGCGTAGTGCATCGGCACCACAAACCTGGGCTCCAGCTGCCGCACGACGTCGGCGGCCTGCGCGGCGTTGATCGCCGTCCTGCCGCCAACCGGCACGAGCAGCACATCAACTGACGAGACGGTCTCCGCATCGGTGTCGTCGAGACGATGCCCAAGGTCGCCCAGGTGGCAGACACGCACGTCGTCGATCTCGATCAGGAACACTGTATTGCGCCCGTGCTTGGCGCCTTTTTCGGAGTCGTGATAGGTGGGAAATCCGATCACGCTGACGCCGGCCACCTCGTATTCGCCGGGGCCGCGGATCTCGTAACCGTCGCGCACCGCCTGCGTGTAGTTGTGGTTGTCATGCTCGTGGCTGACCGTGACCACGTCTGCATCCAGCTTTTGTAGCTTTAGCCCGATGCTGGGGGGAAACGGGTCGGTGACGACCGCGGCATTGCGGCCTCGCAACCGAAAGCAGCCATGTCCTAGCCAGGTGACGTCCAAAAATCCCTCTCCTTATTACTTACATGCGCTCGGGAGCGCTAACGCCCATGAGCTCGAGCGCTGTTTTGAGAGTGTGACGTGCTGCGCGACACAACTCCAAGCGAGCCCTTGTCAGATTTACATCGTCGACCACCACGCGATGTTCGCTGCTCTCATTGCCGGCGTGATAGAAGCGGTGCACGGCGGTCGCGAGATCCTGCACGTAATAAGGGACACGATGCGGCTCGAGAAGCCTAGCGGCGTCCTGCACGATCTCGGGCCAGAATGCCAACTGCCGGGCAACATCGAGCTCCCATGGCTGTACCAGCAGCGACACGTCGGCTTTTTCCGGGAGCTCCGGATGCCGCTCGACGGCCGCCGCCTCGACGTTGACGAGGCGCGCGTGCGCGTACTGCGCGTAGTACACCGGGTTCTCGTTACCTTGCGTGACCGCCAGCTCGAGGTCGAACTCGATCGTGGTATCGGGTGAGCGCAGAAGATAGAAGTAGCGCACGGCGTCGGAGCCGACGCGATCGATCAGCTCGTCGAGCGTCACGAAGCGGCCCGCACGCTTCGACATTTTGCCCTCCTTCAGGTTGACCATCTGATGGAGGATGACGACAAGCTTGTCTGGGTCGTAACCCAGCGCGGCGACGGCCGACTTCATGCGTGGCACGTAGCCGTGGTGGTCGGCACCCCAGACCTCGATCACGCGATTGAACTTTCGCTGCTCAAAGCGGCTGAGCAGGTATCCGAGGTCCGAGGCGAAGTACGTCGGCTGTCCGTTGGAGCGAATCACCACGCGCTCCTCGTCCTCCGACAGCACCTGCTCGCCCAGGCCGTCCTCTTCTTCGAGGGCCGGACCAAACCAGATCGCCCCGTCGCGCTCCTTCAGGTAACCCGACTCGCGCAGCCGTTCGATGGCCGCAGGTGCCAGGCCGTCCTCCCACAGCTTTGATTCCCAGAACCACTCGTCGTAGTGGATTTTCAACCGAGCGACGGTGGCGCTGATCATCTCGATGACTTGCTGGATCGCATACACCCGCAGCTTGGGCTCGGCCTCTTCCTCACTCAGGTTCTCGATGCCAGGAAGGTCGCGGCGCGCGCCCTCGGCGATCCCGGCCACGTACTGTCCTGCGTAGCCACCTTCTGGCGGCTCCAGGCCATGCAGTCGCGCAAACACCGACGCGCCGAAACGTCGGGTCTGAGTGTTGTCGGAGTTCACGTAGTACTCGCGCTGCACGTCGTGGCCTGTGAACTCGAGCAGCCTGCAGATGGAATCGCCAAGGATCGTGCCGCGACCGTGACCGATATGGAGGGGTCCAGTCGGGTTGATGCTCGCAAACTCCACCTGCAGCCGCTCGCTACGTCCCATCGACGATGAGCCGTAACCGGGTCCGGCTTCGCTGACCTCGCCAATGAGTCGCTGCAGCCATTCGGGCGTGAGCCTGAAGTTGACGTAACCGCCCGCCGCCTCCACCGTGGCCGCGCCGTCGGGGATCGAGATGGTCTCGGCCAGCCTGGCGGCGATCGCCGGCGGCGCTTGCCTGAGCGCCTTCGCCAGCTTGAGCCCGGCGGGGCTCGCATAGTCGCCGCGGTCCGGTCCCTTGGCACGACCCAGCTCGAGGTCGGGCAGCTCTCCCTCGACTCCCAGGGCGCGGACAGCAGACGTCAAAGCATCGGCGATCACGTCCCGAATGCCTTGGTCGGCGGTTGGGCTCATGCGCAGGCCGGGTGCAGCGCCGACAAGGTCAGCTGGACCTGGGTCGACGCTCCCGCTCGAAAGTAAGTGACGGCGACACGCTGATCAGGGCGGAAGCGCGAGCGCAGCAGGACTCGAAGGGGATGCGCGGCGTCCAGCTTCACGTCATCGAGCTGCGTGATGACGTCGCCGGGCTTCAGACCCGCTCCGGCTGCAGGCCCTCCCTTGTCGACTGAGATGAGCTGGCTGCCTTCGGGCAGCCCGGCGAGAGCGGCAGCTTGCTGGCTCAGGTCGGTGCTCGTGGCGCCAAGCGAGGACACCACGACCTGGCCGGTGGACAGGATCTGCTGCACGTCGTCGCTGATGTCGGCGACGTTGAGGCCGAAGCCGCTGATTGCATTCGACCCCTGGGACATCATGGCGATGGCTACCACCTGACCTCCGACGTTCATCAGCGGCCCGCCCGCCGTGCCTGCGCTGATCGCGCTGCTCGTTTGGATCGTGTCGCTGATCTCCACCGTGCGTTGGTTTCCAAACTGGGTGACCACAGCCGGCCGGTGCAGCGAGCTGACGTAGCCCGGCGTCACAGCGCTGCCATCCAGCGGGCCGCCCACAGCGACGACGACCTGCCCCTGAGCCAGGGCGGTAGGGTCGGCGAACACCAGCGTTGGAAGCCCGTTGACCTGGTCGATTTTCAGCACTGCCACACCGGTCTCGCAGTCGTAATCGACCAGGCGGGCGACGTGAAGCGCCGCATCGCCGCTGAGCAGCACTGTCATCTTGGCCGCGCCGGCGATGACGTTAACCGCCGTCACGATGTAGCCGTCGGAGGTGACCAGGAATCCGGAGCCTCGGCCGATAAGGGGTTGGTCCTGCGTCACGACGCTCACGACCGCCGGCCTGGCCCTTGCCGCCACCTGGATCACCGCCGACTCCTCGGAGATCGTGACCCCCGACCTGAGGTTCACCTGTTGGGGATTCGTGCGCGACTGGAGCCGCAGGATCCCAAGCGTCACGCCCGCTGCCACCAGCGCGGTCACCAGCACGCTGGCGACGACCACGAGGACGGGTCGCCATGGGCTGCGCCGGGGCGGAGCGTCCGGGCGCGGTTCGCCCCGAGGTTGGATCACCGCCCCAAGTTTAGGGAGCGGTGGTTACTTGTCGTTTGGGTCGGTCGGGTACCAGGTCAGGACGAGCTGCCGATTGGGTTGGAACCCCGCGGAACGGTACAACCTGACCGCCGCTTCGTTGTCAGTCCTCGTCCAGACGTAGCCGAGCGTCACGCGCCTCTCCTTGAAAAGGCGCACCGCCTGCTCCATCAGCATCTCGCCAACCCCGTGCCCACGATGCTCCGAGGCCACGTAGACCTCGGCCACCTCTCCTTCGAGGCCGGTGCCGGGGTCGAAAAGGACTATCCAGCAGAAGCCGATGATCTCGGCCGCTTCGCCGCGGACCGCGTAGATGACATTCTCGCCGGCGAAGGTGGACGGCACCGTGCTCAGGTGGTCTTCGACCTCGCCGCGGGTCAGCTGGGGATGGTCGGAGTAATGGGCTTGCTCGCCCAGGTGCAGGTCGACGAGGAGGGGCCGGACGTGGGCGTAATCACCCGCGGCAAGACGCTCCACCCCCAGGGTCTTCATGGACAGTCGATGCTAGCTGAGTGGCCCGCGAATCGCGTTCATTTATCCTCACGCGGTGGCTGAGCCCGACCTCAAGAGGCGCCTCCTCCAGACGCTTGCGGCATCAGCCGAGCGCGAGGCTGAGCTGCACCGGCTCAGCGCAGGGCCCCCTCCCGCCGACCCGTCCGAATGGGGCGCCAAGGACCATGTGGCGCACCTCGCGCACTGGCGCCGCTATGCGGCCAAGGTCCTGACCGCTGTCCGCACCGGCACCTCCGTGCCCGACGCCGTGGACATTGACGCGCTCAACGCCGAAATCCTTTCCGCCAACCGGGGCCGGTCGGCTGACGACATACAAGAGGATGCGCTCGCCTCTTACGCCGAGCTGGCGCGGGCCATCGACGATTGCTCGGATGGCGACCTCATGCAGGCGCGTGCAGGACGCGAAACGCTGGCCTGGGAGGTGGTGCCGCCCAATGGCCACCTCCACCTTGCCGAGCACCTGGGTTTCTGGCACCTGGCGCGTGGAGATGAGGCGGCGGCGGATGCAGCGCAGAAGTGGATGCTCGAGGTCCACGAAGCCGCCTTCACGGACCCGCGCAGCCGTGCCTTTGGGCAATACAACCTGGCTTGCTACTACGCGAGACAGGGACGCGCTGAGGACGCCGTGCCGCACCTGACTCGAAGCTTCGGGCTGCATCCGGCGCTGAAGGACTGGGCGCGGAAAGACACCGACCTCGACCGCATTCGCGAAGAGCCGGAGCTGCGCGCGATCTTGGGGTGACGGCCCGCCCCCGTCATGACCATGATTAGCTCGCAACATGAGCGATCCGACGCCGGTCTCCAGGGGCAGCAAAGTCTATCTGGACACGCCGTATGTACTGGTTCGTTGGGACGGCGATGGTCCGTGGGTATACGTCAAGTGGAAGGCCTGGGCCAACAGCTCTGAGTACAGGGCGGCGCAGGAAATCATCATCACGGCGTTTCGCGAGAATCAGGCCTCGCGAAACTTGGTCGACTCCACAGATCGAAGAGTCTTATCCGACGACGATCAGAAGTGGCTGGTCGAAGACTGGATGCCTCGCGCGGCGGCTGCAGGGCGTCGCTGGACGGCGATCGTCATGCCAACGAGCGCGCTTGGACGGACGATTGCCGAGAACATCGACAACTACGCACGGACGAAGCACATCACGATCGAGCATTTCGAAACCGTTGAGGCCGCGGCCTCCTGGCTCTCGACCGTAAATTAAGCTTTCGGGACGCGCCCGCGGGTCGGGTCAACGCCGACGTAGCTCAGCTGGCAGAGCAGCCGCCTCGTAAGTGGCAGGTCGTGAGTTCGAATCTCACCGTCGGCTCCATCAAAATGCCAGGGTGGCCTTTAACGAACCCGCCGACCTGATTGGCAGCTGCGAATCGACGCTGGACACCCTGGGCCTTCTGATTGGCGACATGAGCGAGGAGGTGCAGGACCGGGGTGAAGCCTGGACCATCGCCCAGGTCCTCAATCACCTACTCGATACGGAGCGCCGTTACTACGGCCGCGTGCGCCGCATGCGCAAAGAGGTCAATCCGCGGATGCGCATCCAGCCCGACCCTGATTACACAAGGCTGGCGGCGCTTCGCGCCTGGTCCCAGTTCTATGAGCTGCGCCAGCGCCATCTGAAACTTCTGCGCTCCTCAAAGCGGACGAGTGGAACAGACCTGGAAACCTCGCGCCGATTGGAGACATCACCGTCGCCTCCCTGGTGCGGCACATGGCCGCCCACGACTCAATGCACGCGGCGCAGATCGCTCGCCGGCTGAGTGGCCGGACTGAGTAGGAGCGAGATCAAGAGCAAGGCCTCGGCGATCAGGATCGGCACGGCGAGAACGACGATCACAAACTGCAGGAGCGCGTAGCCGACGACGAGCAGCGCTACCTGCCACGGGTTCGTCCCGCCGCGCACGACAAGCCAGCCCGCCAGCACCAGCATGAGAAAGTCCTGGAAGCCCAGGTACGGCGTCGCCAGCAAAGAGCCGACGATGCCGGCGGCGATTGGAATCTCGGGACCCTGGTGCCGGTGGCGCCATGCGGCGACCAAGGCGGTCGCAATCACCACCACCTGGGTCACATTCAGCAGCGGTCCCAGGCCGATCGGCCCCGAGATCGAGTAATGCCGTGTGATGTCCCACGCCGGCGTTTGGGTCTGCGCCAGCACGTCGCGATAACGCGCCACTCCGTCCGGGCCGAGCAGCGCGAGCGCGATCAGCCCGATGACCAGCGAAGCCGCCAGCCACGCGCCGAACGTGCGGGCATGACCCGAGGCGAGCACGCAGACAGGCACCAGGAATGCCATCTGCGGCTTGAGGAGGATGAGGCTGAGGGCGAGACCGGACCAGACGGCATGCTCGCGACGCATCAACCACCACGTCGTCGCCACGGCCGCCGCCACCAGCGCGCCCGGCTGCCCGACCATGACCCCGAACGCAACCGGAAAAACGCCAAGCAGGAGCGCCAGGTACGCGGCCTTTGCCAGCCCGGTCCCTGGAGCGAGCAGGTACCAGGTCCAGACGAGCGCGGCCAGCAGAAGCACCGTCCACACCACCAGGGCGACCGAGAAGGGCAGAACCACAAGCGGTGTCGCAAGCCAGGCGAGCGGGGGCGGAGAGATGTATGGCTGGGGATTGAAGCCTGCGCCTAAGCTCTCAATCGCCGACTTCTGAGCCGCCAGGTCGTAGAGGTGGCTGTAGCCATCCCTGATGCCGACAAGCGCGGCGGCATACGCAAGCCGGAAGTCGTTGCGCACCGCGTACTGAGAGATGTACGTGCCGGCCGCCACCCAGAGGTCCCAGGCGATGAGGATCAAGCCGACGAGCAGCCCCACCGCCGCCCACAGCCGGCGCCGCCCCCGAAAGTAATCAAGCACCGGCACCAAAGTAAAGGGCTCCGACCCAAGCCGGAGCCCTAGGGAGCTTTTTCTAAGCCGCTGTTTTAGTTGACTTCTCTGTAGTCGGCGTCGACGACATCCTCTTCCTTCTTCGTCGGCTCACCATCGGCAGAGCCGGAGCCATCGGGTCCACCGGACCCATCAGCGCCGCTGCCCGACTTGGCACCTGCCTGCGCGTAGATGTGCTCGCCGATCTTTTGGAGCGACTCGTTGAATTCGTCCATCTCCTTACGCAGCGCTGCAGCGTCATTGCCCTTGGCCGCCGCTTTCAAGGACTCGAGCTTGGTTGTGACCTCGGCCTTCACGTCCGCGGGGATCTTGTCCTCGTTCTCCTTGATGACCTTCTCGGCCTGGTGGATCATGTGGTCCGCCTGGTTGCGCAGCTCGACCTCTTCGCGCTTCGCGCGGTCCTCGCCTGCGTGGAGCTCGGCTTCCTTGACCATCCTCTCGACCTCGTCCTTGGCGAGGGTCGAGGATGCGGTGATCGTCACCGATTGCTCGCGACCGGTGCCCTTGTCCTGCGCCTTCACGTTGAGGATGCCGTTCGCGTCGAGGTCGAAAGTGACCTCGACCTGGGGCATGCCGCGCGGCGCGGGTGGAATGCCATCGAGGTGGAAACGACCCAGCGTGCGGTTGTCGCGCGCCATCTCCCGCTCGCCCTGCAGCACGTGGACCTCAACCGAGGTCTGGTTGTCTGCGGCGGTCGAGAAGACCTGCGACCGTGAGGTCGGGATCGTCGTGTTGCGCTCGATGAGCTTGGTCATCACGCCGCCGAGTGTCTCAACGCCCAGCGAAAGTGGGGTCACATCCAACAGCAGGATGTCCTTGACCTCGCCCTTCAGGACGCCGGCCTGGATGGCGGCGCCAATGGCGACCACCTCATCGGGATTGACGCCCTTGTGGGCTTCCTTCCCGCCGAGCAGGTCCTTGACAAGCTTCTGGATGACCGGCATTCGGGTGGACCCTCCGACCAGCACGACCTCGTCGATCTGCTGCGGTGTCAGGTTGGCGTCCTTGAGCGCGGCGAGGAACGGCCCGCGGCATCGCTCGGTCAGGTCGGCGGTGAGCGACTCGAACTTCGCCCTGGTGAGCATCATCTCGAGATGCTTCGGACCTGTCTGGTCGGCGGTGATGAAGGGCAGGTTGACCGAAGTCTCGAGGCGGCTCGAGAGCTCGATCTTGGCCCGCTCTGCGGCTTCGGTCAGTCGTTGCAGAGCCTGCCGGTCGGCCTTGAGGTCGATGCCGTTCGACTTCTTGAACTCCTCGGCCAGCCACTCCACGACCCGTCGGTCGTAGTCGTCGCCGCCCAGGTGAGTGTCGCCGTTGGTCGACTTGACCTCGAAGACGCCGTCGCCGACATCGAGGACCGACACGTCGAAGGTGCCGCCACCAAGGTCGAAGACAAGGATCGTCTCATTGGCCTTCTTGTCGAGGCCGTATGCGAGCGAAGCCGCCGTGGGCTCGTTGATGATGCGGACGACGTTGAGGCCCGCGATCTGGCCGGCGTTCTTGGTCGCCTGCCGCTGCGAGTCGTTGAAGTAAGCGGGCACGGTGATGACCGCGTCGGTCACCTTCTCGCCCAGATAAGCCTCAGCGTCGGTCTTCAGCTTCTGGAGGATCATCGCGGAGATCTCTTCCGGGGTGAACTCCTTGTCGGCGTTCGGAATCCGCACCACCACGCGGTCGTCCTTGCCCGACTTCACCTCGTAAGGCACGATCTTCCTCTCGGAGGCGACCTCGGCGGACTTGCGGCCCATGAACCGCTTGATCGACGAGATGGTGTTCTCAGGGTTGACGGCCGCCTGCCGGCGGGCAAGGTTGCCTACCAGTCGCTCACCGGACTTGGTGAATGCGACCACCGAGGGCGTGGTGCGAGAGCCCTCCGAGTTCGGGATGACGACCGGCTCACCGCCCTCCATGACGGCGATGACTGAGTTGGTCGTCCCCAGGTCAATTCCTACAGTCTTTGGCATGTATCAGTAGTCCTCCAGGCGCGGTCTTGGCGCCTTTGAATATTTACTTTGATTCTCTTCCCCACCGCAGGCGCAATAAAACAACCTGGCGCCCCTCGTTTCGATGCGAACTGGACAGCATCCCTACTCTTAGTCTTGATCCAGTGCCCATTTACGAGCTCGATCCTGTCGATGACATCGCGGTGGCCGCGGTCGGCGAACCCGGCCAACGGCGCTTCTTCCTGCTGGCCAAGGGCAGGGGGAGGACCCTGACGCTGACCTGCGAGAAGGCGCAGATCCAGGCCCTGATCGTTCGCCTTCACCAGATGCTCGACGCTCAAGGGATCGAGCTCGCTGAGCGGGCCGGCGGCGACGCCGCACTCTCGCCCGGTGAGCCCGAATGGCAGGTCGGCGAGATGGGTCTGGGCTACCACGAGGCTCGAAAGATGTTCGTCCTGGTGGCCAGCCAGTCCGCCGCCAGCGAAGAGCCGCAGGCTGAGGACACGCCGAGCGTTCGATTCTGGCTCAGCCATCAGCAGGTGGTTGCTTTCTCCAAGCAGGCGGAGAACGTCCTGACGGCTGGGCGCCCTCTGTGCCCCCGTTGCGGTCTGCCCACAGATCCTGCCGGCCATCCTTGCCCGGTTCTCAACGGTGCCCGACCGATCTTCTAGCCGCGAGCGCTCGAGCGACCGCCCGCAGGCGGGCGAGGAGATGGAGCGCCTCCTGGTGGAGCTACCGGACCTTGAGCTTCTCGGCATCCTCCAGGGCGCCTCCAACTACACATTCCTGGCGCAGCTGGGCCCTCACGAACCTGATGGCCTGCTCGCTGTGTACAAGCCCGCGCGAGGGGAGTCGCCGCTGTGGGATTTCGAGGCTGGGACCCTCTATCAAAGGGAGGTCGCTGCTTACCGGCTCAGCAAGGTGCTGGGCTGGCCGCGAATTCCACCCACCGTGGTGCGGGACCAGGCACCCCATGGAGTCGGCGCGATGCAGCTTTACGTGCCAGCGGACCGCCGGCATTTTCTTTCGGAGCAGGCCCGCCAGCGTGACACGTGGCTGCGAATTGCGCTATTCGACGTGATCACCAACAACGCAGACAGGAAGTCGGGCCACTGCCTGTTCGATGCCGAGGACAGGATCTGGGTCATCGACCACGGCTTGACGTTCCACACGGACCCCAAGCTGAGGACTGTGATCTGGGACTTTTCGGGCGAGCCTCTTCCTGCCGATCTGTGCGAAGACCTGGAGCGGGCGCTGATGGAGGTCGAGAAAGGATCGCTGGCCGCTGAGCTCGGCCGGTTGCTGCTTCCAGGCGAGGTGCGGGTCCTCAAGCGCCGGTTGCGCGGGGTTCTCGATCCGTCCTGGCGATTCCCAGAGCCAACGTCAGCCTGGTCGGTGCCCTGGCCGCCCGTCTGAGCCTCTTTGGTACCCTCCGAGGCTGCGGATGAAGTTCTGGTCGCGCGCTGTGATAGCTGCCGCCGTATTCGGTTTTGCGCTGTCCACATTGGTTGCGTATGCCGTAGCGACCCCGGGCCCTCCCGGCGCACCTAGAAATCTGAAGGCGACCGCGGGCGACGCCCAGGTCACCTTGAGCTGGAGCCCGCCAAGCTCGGGCGGACCTATCCTCCAGTACCGGATCATCGTGGCACCGGGCAATTTCCGGACCTCCACCACAGGCACCACAGTCCTGGTTACAGGCCTGAACAACGGGACGACCTACTCCTTCGCGGTTCAGGCACAGAACATCGTGAACTACGGGCCTGCGGCCCGAGCCACCGCCACGCCTCACGTGATACCGCCCACGGCTCCCACCAACCTGGCCGCCACGTCCGGCCCAGGCGCGGGCCAGATGACCCTGTCGTGGACACCGCCGACCTCGAACGGTTCGGGGGACAGCATTTCGCACTACACGATCACGGTCACCCCGGGTGGCACCAGCGCGCAGGTGAATGGACAGACCACCACCTACGTTGCCTCGAACCTCGCGGACAACGTCACGTACACATTCAAAGTCACGGCGACCAACTCGAAGGGCGCGACCGGCCCGGCGGCTACGGTCTACGCGCCGCTCCCGATTGGCGCGAACATCGGGATGCAACCCACGGCCGGCCTCTCCAGCACGAGCATCACGGTTACAGGTCAGCAGTTTTTGAAGAACGAGAGCATCACCCTCTACTGGGATGTCACCAGCCACGTGGCAACCTCAGTCGTGACCGACGACAACGGCGCTTTTACCAAGGTGATCAAGCCCTACGCCGGCGACAAGCCGAAGGTGCACAAGCTCTGCGCGAACGTGCAGCCGCACCCCTGCGCATCCTTTTCTCTCCAGGCGCCGCCCACTCCGACGCCAGGGGTGACACCTTCGCCGGCTGACACCTCTTCGCCCACGCCGTCTGCCTCTGCGGCCCCTCCGGCGTCCGGAGTGCGGACGGGCGGAAGCGGCGGCATCAGCGGGCTCGACATCATCACCAGGCCGCCCTTCGTGTTCCTGCCGATCATCGGGATCATTGGGATCATCGGTGTGCTCGCCTATTGGTTCTTAAGCCGGCGCCGCTCGATGCCGCCAGGCTCCGCGGCGACAGTCGTCCACCGCGCCACTCGGCCCGACTACATGGCACCGTTCCCGCCGGCTGGTGGAGCAGCGCCCCCGCCGCGAAACCCTGCCCAGCCTTCGGCGTGGGACGCGCCGGTTCAGCCGGTCCAGCCTGCCCAGCCATACGTCCCGCCGGCGCAGGCGCCGACGTGGGACGCGCCCGCCCAGCCTGCGTCCCCGGCCCAGCCGCCCACCTGGGACACGCCCGCCGAGCCGGCGCCGCCTCCCGCGCCAGCACCACCGGCGCCGCTCCCGCCGCCCGCGCCGCCCGCCGCACCCCCGCGGACCGCCGAGTGGCCGGGTGCGCAAAACCCGCCGGCGACGCCCGACGAGCCGCCAGACCTACCTCAACCTTCGGACTAGTAGCCGCGCGCGGGGCGCGCTCTTAGACTTTCCGCCCACATGGCCCTGCTCGAAGTGAATGACCTCACTGTTCGCTTTGGCGGGGTCGTTGCGCTCGACCATGTTTCCTTCGAGGTGAATGCGGGCGAGGTGGTCGCCCTGATCGGGCCCAACGGCGCCGGCAAGACCACCCTGTTCAATGTGGTCGCCCGGGTGTATCGACCGGGCAGCGGTAGCGTGACGCTGGACGGCCAGCCCGTCCTTCAGATGGCGGCGCACCAGGTGGTGCGGCGCGGTCTCGCCCGCACCTTCCAGAACCTCGCCCTGTTCCGCTCGATGACAGTGCTCGACAACGTCCTCGTGGGCGACCACATCAACATCCGCGGTAGCTTTCTGGGAGCGTCGGCTCCTCTCCCGGGGGCGCTGAAGGCCGAGGCGGGAGCACGCAAGCGCGCGCTGGACACGCTGGATTTTGTCGGCCTTGCCGACTTTGCCTCGCACCCTGTCGCGGCGTTGCCGTTCGGCGTCCAAAAGAGGGTTGAGATGGCCAGGGCGCTCGTGTCCAAACCGAGGCTGGTGCTGCTCGACGAGCCGGCCGGGGGCATCAGCCACGAGGAAGTCACCGATGTGGCCCGCCTGGTCCGCCGTATCCACTCGGAGCTTGGCGTGACAGTCCTGCTCGTCGAACACAACATGAGCTTTGTCATGGGGATCTCCGACCGGGTGGTCGTGCTCGACTTCGGCCGCAAGATCGCCGAAGGCACGCCGGCCCAGGTGCGGGCAAACCCCTCCGTCATCGAGGCCTACCTGGGAGCGGCGTAGATGCAACTTCTCGAGTTGGCCGACGTGCGGGCGGGGTATGGACCGACCCAGGTCCTGCATGGGTTGTCCTTGGCGATCGCCGAGGGCGAGATCGTCTCGCTCCTTGGCGCGAACGGCGCCGGCAAGACCACGACGCTCCGAACGATTTGCGGAGCGGTCCGCTGGGATGGCTCGATCAAGCTGCTGGGCCGCTCGCTGCGCCGGATGTCGACCGAGGACATAGTTCGAGCCGGCATCGCCCACGTGCCAGAAGGCCGAGGGATCCTCACCGACCTCACGGTCGAGGAGAACCTGCGGCTGGGGGATCATTTGCGCCGGGACCGCGATCAGGTGCGTAAGGACTACGGGCGCGTCTTCGAATACTTTCCGGTCCTGAGAGAACGGCGGCATCTCTCCGCCAGCACCCTGTCAGGCGGAGAGCAGCAGATGCTCGCGCTCGGGCGTGCACTGCTGATGCGCCCGCGGCTGATGCTGCTCGACGAGCCGTCTCTGGGGCTGGCGCCGTTGGTGGTGAAGTCCATCTTCGAGATCATCCGCGACATCAACCACACAGACCATGTCGGGGTGCTGCTCGTGGAGCAGAACGCGCGCATCGCCATGGACCTTTCGAGCCACTCGTATGTGTTGGAAGTCGGGCGGGTCGCTGTCTCCGGGCTCAGCGCCGAGCTGAAGAACGACGAGTCGGTCCGCCGCTCGTACCTGGGCTACTAGTGGGCCACGCCGACCAGCCCGACGTGGGGAAATAGATGCAAGAGCTTCTTCAGCTGGTCGTGAGTGGGATCGCCAGCGGAGGCATTTTCGCCAGCCTCGCCTTAGCTCTCGTCCTCATCTACAACGCGATGGGCCTCGTCAACTTCGCACAGGGCGAGATGGCGATGTTCGCGACCTTCATCGCGTACGCGCTCATCGAGCATGGACTGAGCTACTGGATCGCGTTGCCGCTGACTCTCGCCCTCGCCTTCGTCGGCGGAGTGGCCATTCAACGCCTTGTCATCAGGCCAGTGGAACGAGCCCCCGTGCTGACGCTCGTGATCATCACCCTCGGCCTGGCGACCCTCTTCAACGGCCTTGCGGGATTCCTGTTCGGTTACGTACCGCGCTCGTTCCCAAGCCCCTTCTCGGTGCAAACCGTAAACGTCCTCGGCGCCTTCATCAGCTATCAGGACCTTGGCGTGATCGGAGTCTCGGCGATCGTCCTGCTGCTCATCTACCTGCTTCTCCAGCGCACGACGATTGGTCTATCGATGCGCGCCGCTGCGCACAACCCGGAAGCCAGCCGGCTCCTGGGGGTTCGGGTCAGCTGGATGCTGGCTCTCGGATGGGGTCTCGCTTCGCTGGTCGGCGCGCTGTCGGGGATCATGGTCGCGCCGGTCCTGCTCCTCGAGCCGAACATGATGCAGACGATCATCATCTATGCCTTCGCCGCGGCCGTCCTCGGCGGCATTGAGAGTCCACTTGGTGCGGTAGTGGGTGGATTGATCGTCGGAATCACAGTCAACCTGGCGGGCGCCTACCTGGTCGGCGGCGACCTCCAGCTGGCGGTCGCCTTCCTCATCATCG
>DATCPU010000005.1:0-11342 GCA_036569925.1 Candidatus Dormiibacterota bacterium | reverse complement strand
TCCTAATACAGTCCGAACAAGGCTCTGACCCGCCACTTTCACGCCATGCGCGGCGGCCTTGATGCCATGCCCAACCGACGATGCCCCACTTCCAGCCGCACGCAGCCCGACGCTGACACCAGCCGTGATGTCGTTCACGTTACCGATCGTCTGTCTCACCTCGGGCAGGGTCTCCTTCAACTCTTCGTTGGTCGTATCGAGCAGCTCTTCAACGGCTCCCAGCGTCCCCCGCAGTCGGAACAGCACGGCGGCCAGGGCGAGCGCCACCAGCAGGGCGGCGACCCCAAACGCGAGCCACATGAAGTTCTGCAATTGGTGAATACCCCCTTACCGGAGCCGGCAAACAGATCAAGGCAATACTAAGTGGACGATTAGGTCTCTGGTGGAGGAGCCGGCTCCTTGGCATCTTTCGGTGCCTTCGGCTCCCGGCTCGGACGCGGCACGAAACGGGCCAGTGGCTGCAGAAGCAGCGCAAACGCGACGGCCGGAAGCATGTTCGCCTGGCCGAGGCGCAGCGATGGCAAGCCGAGGAAATCCCAAAGCTGGCCGAGCGCGAAGCCGGCCGCGGTCACGGCCAGGATCGGAACATAGGCACGACGGCGGTAGGGCAGCAGCGCGTAAAAGGCCAGCGAGAAGATGAGGACCGCGAGGACCCCGACGATCAGCCCCGGCGGGATGAGGCTGATTAAGGCCAATGCGCTCCCTCCGGGCCACGGGGGTGGGTTGTCCTGAGCGAGCTCAGGTGGGTCCCCTGCCTTGGCTTTCCAAGTCCCGTCTCGGGGCCCCTGCGAAATCGAAGATTTCGTGGGGCTCTCTTGCAGGCTTTTGGTCGGCGACCGGACTCCGAGGTCCCTAAATGCTGTCTATTGGGCAACGCGCACATCGCCCGCAACCCATCGGGAGCCAGCCAATATTACGTGGAGTCTTTCTGGGGTGGTACGACTCGAATGCGTAGCTCGTCGAGCTGTGAAGGATCGACCTCTGAAGGCGCGCCCAGCATCAGGTCCGACATCGATTGCGTTTTGGGGAACGCGACGACATCGCGGATGTTGTCGGTGCCGCCGAGCATCATCACAATGCGGTCGATGCCCTGGGCGATGCCGCCGTGCGGCGGCACGCCGTAGGTGAATGCGCGCAGGAGAGTACCGAACCGATCGCGGATCTTGTCAAGCGGCATGCCCAAGAGCTGAAACACTCTCTCCTGCATCCCGGGGTCGTAGATGCGAAGGCTTCCACCCCCGAGCTCGTAACCATTAAGAACCATGTCGTAGGCGTGAGCGCGAACGTCGTACGGACGGTCCTCGACAAACGACATGTCCTCCTCGAAGGGCCGGGTGAACGGATGGTGCGCGTAAGTCAGCTTGCCGGCGTCATCCTCGTCGAATAGATAGGTCGGGTTGATCCACAGGAACTTCCATTCGTCCTCTCTGATGAGTCTTCGGCGCCGAGCCACCTCCTGGCGGATCAGTCCCATCACCGTTTCGGCCTTACGTCTGCGATCCGCAACCACGAGCACGAGGTCACCCTCTTGCGCGCCCGTCGCATGCTTGATTCCTCCAAGCTCCTCCGCCGTGAGGAACTTGTCGATCGAGCTGCCGGGCAGCCAAGCGAGTCCCCTGCCACCAGCGCCCTTGGCGACCGTCACCAGCTCGTCCAGGTCGCGGCGGGCCAGGTCGCGACCACCGGGCACCCTCATGCCTCGAACCACGCCGCCGGCGTCGAGAGCGGCTCGGAAGATCTGTGCCTTCGTGCCGGCAAGGACCGATCCGAGGTCGGTGATCTCGAGGTCGTGACGGAGGTCCGGCTTGTCGGTCCCGTATCTGAGGAGAGACTCCTTTATATCCATGCGCTGAAACGGAGTCTTCACCTCGACGCCAAGAACCTCGCGCCATAGCTCGCTGAACAAGCCCTCGATCAGACCGAACACGTCTTCTGCATCGCAGAACGACAGCTCGATGTCGAGCTGGGTGAACTCCGGCTGACGATCTGCGCGCAGGTTCTCATCACGAAAGCAACGAGCGATCTGGTAGTACCGCTGCACGCCGGACACCATCAGCAGCTGCTTCAACATCTGCGGCGCTTGAGGCAGCGCATAGAAGGAACCCGGATGCAATCGCGACGGCACCAGAAAGTCGCGTGCGCCCGATGGCGAGCTACGGGTCAGGATCGGCGTCTCGACCTCGATGAACTCGTTCCGGTCCATATAGTCGCGAATGAGCTTGTTGACGCGGCTTCGCAGCTCCAGCATCCGCGTCATCCGCGGGCGGCGAAGGTCGAGATATCGATACTCCAACCGGGTCTTCTCGTCCGGCTCGTCGGAGTCCTCGATCGGGAATGGAGTCGTCTCGGATGGGTTGACGACCTCGAGCTCCGATGCGGTGACCTCGACCTCGCCGGTTGCCATGCGGGGATTCTCTGAACCGGCCGGGCGCGTTCCGACCACGCCTTTGACACGCACGACATACTCGGCTCGTAGCTCGGATGCGGCGGCGTGGGCAGCCGACGCTTTCGCTGGGTTGAAAACGACCTGCACGGCGCCCCATCGATCCCGAAGGTCGATGAAGATAAGACCGCCGTGGTCTCGCCGGCGTGCGACCCACCCATAGAGCTCGACCTCGCTTCCGTTGTCAGCGACGCGGATCGAGCCGCAATGCGGTGCCGTGAATCCGCTCACGCGAGTCCCTCCGCGAGTTCCTTCCACGGAACCTCAACCTGCTCGCCGCTCGCCATGTCCTTCAGTTGCGCGACATGCCGTTGGGCATCGGTCGCGCCGAGGAGCACGACCCACCGTGCGCCCAGCTTGTTGGCGGAGCGCATCTTCGCGCGCAAGCTTCTGGGTTCGTAGTCGACTGCCACCGAGCGCGCGGCGCGGCACAACCTCGCCACCTCTGCCGCCTCCACCTCGAGGCCTGGGTCGGCCAGGATCACCACCTCCGCGGGCGGTTCCGGGATCACCTCCGCCCCACTCTCCGCCACCACCTCGGTGACCCTGTCGAGCCCGCCCGCGAAGCCGACGCCCGGCGTGTCGGGCCAACCCTCCGCCTCGGCGAGCCCGTCATAACGTCCGCCTGCGACGAGCGCATCTTGCTGCCCTGACGCGCCCCCGGGGTAGAACTCGAAAACCGTGCGCGTGTAGTAATCGAGGCCGCGCACGAGGTAAGGGTTCAACCGGTACTCGAGCCCCGCGGCGTCGAGCACACGCCGCACCAGCACCCAAGCCGCGGCGCATTCCTCGCACAGGTGGTCGGTGATGCGGGGAGCCTTGGTCTTGAAGGGCTGGCACTGTGGCACCTTGCAATCCAGCAGGCGGAGCGGGCTGGTCTCGATGCGGCGCTGACAGTCGCCGTGCAGCTTTTCCTTCAAGGGCCGGTAGTACTCCCGCAGCAGCTCGAGATAGGCGGGCCGGCACTTGGCGTCGCCGATCGTGTTCAGCTCCAGCGCCAGGTCGCTGAGGCCCACCTCATGGAGCCAGGTGGCGGCGAGCTCGATGATCTCCGCGTCCACAGCCGGGCTGGCAGCGCCGATCGCTTCGATGTCGAACTGAAAGAATTGGCGGTAGCGGCCTTTCTGCGGGCGGTCGTAACGAAACATCGGGCCCATGAGAAAAAGGCGTGCCGGCTTCGGGCCCTGATTTAGCCCGCCCTCGAAGTAGGCACGGACGATTCCCGCCGTCGCCTCGGGTCGCAGCGCCAGGTTGCGGCCGCCGCGATCCTCGAATCTATACAGCTCTTTCGCGACGGCGTCAGTGTCGGTGCCCACGCGCTCGATCAGGTCGGTGTGTTCGAGGATCGGGGTCACCAGCTCCTGATATCCGAAGCTCCTCGCGACACGGACAGCCGCCTTCTCGACGGTGCGCCACAGGGCGCGTTCTGCCGGCATGAGGTCGCGCATCCCGCGGACTGCTTTGATGGGTTCGGTGCGAGGCATCGGAGTGACGATTGTAAGAAGCTGAACTCAATGAAACCCGGGCGCGCCGGTTAGTATCTGCCGGAATGCGACTGCGAGCGAGCCCGACAGAGCTCAGCCGAACACTGTGACCATCGCCCTCGTGCAGCTCATCACCCTCATCTTCGCCGGCCTCGCGCTGCTGATCGGCGCCTATCTGCTGATCATCGGGAGGCGGCCGTGGCGCGCGGATGAGGAAACGCATGTAGCTCCCCGGGTCCGGTTGCTCGGCCTGAGCTACATCCTGGTTTTCGGCTCCGCGATGGTCCAGATCATCGCGCAGCCACGTGGCTTGAACGCAGAGATACTCGGCGGGCTGATGGTGCTCGGCGGCCTTATCGTGATCGTGGTCGTCTTCCTCGAGGGGCGGGCATCCCGCCGATCGATAGCCAGGGGCAGGCTGGGCGACTAGCGCCCGCTAGGGGTTGGTCCGCCAGCCCGACGCCACCTTGAAAGCCTCCTTCAGCTGCTCGAGGTGGACCGGCTTGATCATGTAGTCGTCGAACCCGGCCTTCAGGCAGCGGTCTCGATCACCAGGTCCTGCCAGGGCGGTCAAGGCGATAAGACGAGGGCGGTTCCCTGTCGTCCAGCGGCGACAGATCGCCTCGGCTGCCTCGAGACCGTCCATCTCGGGCATCAGGACGTCCATCAGAACCGCGTCGTAGGGCGTCTGCGCGACCGCCGCCAACGCATCGCGGCCGTTGGAGACGACGTCGACATTGTGGCCGAGTTTGACCACCAGCCGGCGCAAGAGGTTCTGGTTGAGGGCATTGTCGTCGGCGACCAGGACCTTCAGCGCGCCCGGAGCCACCCGTTCGACCACCGCTTCAGACGCGACCACCGGTCGGGCTCCGACCTGGACCATCACGTCATGTAGCTTGCGGGGCGCTACCGGCTTGGTCAGCGTTGCCTGCACCAGTCCACTGTCGGCGGCCCCGGCTTCCTCCGCCGTCGCCGCTGCGGCGGCGATCAGCACAATCGGCAGCTGCTCGGGTCCTCGCTGTGCTCGTACCGATGCAGAGAGCGCAAGACCGTCGATTTCCGGGAGTCGGTGCTCGATCAACGCGATGTCGAACGGGTGACCCGACTGGATCAGGCCGGCTGCCTCTTCGGAGGTTGCCGCGGTGGCGATCGCACCCCAGGTCTCGATCTGCAATGCCATGACACGCCGCTCGGTGGCTTCGGCGGTCACCACCATGACCTTCATCCCATCCAGGGTCATAGGTGCGGTGGCCACCGTGGCCGGCATTGCCTCGGCCAGGATCGTGAACTCGAACACGGTGCCGGCGTCAGGGCCTGCCTCGACCCCACCTTGCTCCACCCGCAGCTCGCCGTCCATCATCTCCACCAGCTGTTTGCAGGTCGCCAGGTTGAGCACGGCCAGGCGGTCCCCTGGCTCAAGCGGCGCGGCCTCTGCCTCACCCATCCCGCTGCGGAGGATGCGGGCGGGAACGCCTCTGCCTGTGTCGCGGACGCTGAACTTCAACCTCGTCAGCTCGCCCTCCGCCAAGCAGCTCAGCTCGACCCCAACCCCACCCCGCTCCGTCCGATCGATGCCGCCGCTGAGCAAAGTCAGCAGGATCTGCTCGACTCGGCGCGAGTCGCCGACGATCACACTCGGGACGTCGAGCCCGGCGCCGAACGAGAGGTCGAGGCCCTTGGCGCCGGCCGTCTCGGCCACGAGACCCAGGCAGCTTTCGACGCTCGAGCGAACGTCGAAGGGATGCAATGCGAGCTCGAACTCGCCACTCTGGATCATCGCCGCGTCGAGCACTTCCTCGACCAGCCTCGCGACCTGCTCGGCCCCGAGCTCGACTATCGACGCCAGCTCACGTTCTTCCGTGGACGCCGCGGTCATCGCCAACAGGCCCGCCGCGCCGAGGATGGCGTTCAGCTGGTTGCGTAGCTGGTGACCGAAATCGGCGAGCAGCTCCGCGTCGAGGGCGGCGATTTTCTTGTTCTCGATCAACTCAAGCCCACGTTTGCCCGGTGCCCGGAGGCACTGTGCTTGGCTGGAACATGGAATCGGGAAGGTCGACCCCATTGGAGCGGAAATGCTTCAGGAACGCGGAGCGCACCCCGGTCGCAGTGTGGTAGCCAACAGCACGCCCGTCCGCGGTGACCCCGGTTTGTGTGAAGACGAAAAGCTCTTGCATGGTGATCTCGCCTTCGGCGATGCCCGTCACCTCGGCGACGCTCACGACCTTGCGCGCTCCGCCCCGCAACCGCTCGGTTTGAACCACCACGTTGACCGCTGACGCGATCTGGCTGCGGATAGCTCGCGACGGCAGCTCGGTTCCGGCGAGCAGGACCAGAGTCTCCAGCCGGTTCAGAGCGTCACGTGGGTTGTTCGAGTGAAGGGTGCTCATGGAACCGTCGTGCCCTGTGTTCATCGCCTGCAGCATGTCGAGCGCCTCAGGTCCCCGGCACTCGCCCACGACGATTCGATCAGGCCGCATCCTCAAGCAGTTGCGAACGAGGTCGCGAATGGAGATGGCGCCGCGGCCCTCGACGTTCTGGGGTTTGGATTCGAGGCTGATGACGTGCACCTGGCGCAAGCGCAGCTCGGCTGCGTCCTCGCACGTCACGATTCGCTCCGTCGCCGGGATGAATCCCGACAGCACGTTCAAGAAAGTGGTCTTGCCGGAACCGGTGCCACCGGACACGATGATGTTCAGGCGCGTCTTAACCGCTGCGTCGAGGTACATCATCATCGCCGGCGTCGAGCCGCCCAGACTGACAATCTGCTCCGGACTCAAAACCTCCCGGCCAAACTTCCGGATCGTCAGGCACGGGCCATAGATCGCCACCGGCGGGATTACGACGTTGACGCGTGACCCGTCCTTGAGGCGCGCATCACACATCGGCTCGGACTCGTCGACGCGCCGGCCGATCGACGACACGATCCTGTCGATGACCCGGCGCAAGCTCGCTTCGTCCTCGAAGGCCAGGTTTGTGAGCTCGATCTTGCCCTTGCGCTCGACGAAGATCTGCTCTGGCCGGTTGACCATCACCTCGCTGATGTCGGGATCCCGCAGCAGGGCTTCGAGCGGGCCGAGACCGACGACTTCGTCGAACAGGACCTCGACCAGGCGCTCGCGGTCGGCCGCGGTGACCAGCGTGAGCGGCGGCTTGGCGCGGAAGTGCTCCTCGGTCAGCTGCAGGAGCAGGCGCCGGATGCCTGCCGGGTTGTTGATGTCGATCTGCGCGGTGTGATGCGCCAGGAGCTGGGCGTGGATCTCTGCCTTCGCGGTGGCGAGCGAGGTCGTGAGCTTGCTTGACGATTCGGCGACCAGCGCCGGTGGCACCGGGGCGATCGGCGCTTGAGGTATCGGCGTGGCGACAGGTTGAGCTGGAGCTGCCGTCGCAGCTGCCGGCGGCCCGTTGTTGGACGGCGCCGCGGGAATGACCGGTACCGCCAAGGGGGTCTGCTGATAGCGCCTGTCAAACCGTTCGGACAGCTTCACGCTCGGCGGCCCTCGGCCGCGGCGTTGACCCGCCTTTGCGCGTCGATGGCAGCCCCTCGTATCGCGGCATCCGGTTCGCTTGTCAGCCGGGCGAGCGCGACCGACGTGCTGCTGTCGCCAATCATCCCCAGGGAGCGACAGGCAGCCACCCGGACCCGAGTGGGCCAACGCCTGTCCTGGGCGATCGCCGAGAGCGGGCCGACCCTCAAGTTGTCACGCCTCAAACCGCACGCCAGGACGGTCACGACAGCTGCCTGCACACTCGCAGGCTCACGCATCAGCGCCTCGATGTCCATATCCGAAGCAGCGCGGGCAACCTCGATCGCCAGCCGATGCTGGGGAATACGGTCCGCCGCCGCCATGAGGGCATCGACCGCGCGGTGCCCTCCGAGCTGCCCGAGAGCGCGGACGGCGGCCTCCCAAACCCTCGGCCGCGAGTCGGCCATCATGTCGGCAAGCCAGGGCAGCGAGTCGGTCATTCGCAGTGCACCGCACAGCCGGGCGGCGGCGATCCTCACGTTAGGGTCGGGATTCGCCAGAGCGTTCAACAGGTCATCGACCAGGCCGGCAGAACGCAATGTCTGTGACAGGCGCAGCTGGGGCTCCAGCCCGGGGCCGGCACGCTCGAGCACTGCGCTTATTGCCGGCGCCACAGCACCCGCGTCAGCCAGCAGCTCCCCCGCCTTGACGTTGAGCGCCACATGGGGGTCCCCGCCAATCGCGGCGGTGAGAATACGATCGACCCGAGCGGCCAGGCGAGAGCGCGGAGGCGAGGCTCTGGAGCCTCCTGGACGCTTCGCAGGGCGGTCTGATTCGAGGTCGGCCAATTGCCTGTTACCTGAGCCGTTGCTGCGATGTGGAAAGTCAGCCTGGGGGGACGTTGTTACATTATCGGCTAGTTGAGTTCCCGCGAGGCTCGCGAAAGCCCGGGACTGCGGGAGGAGGGAGAGGATCGTATGGCCGCAAATGCGGGATCGGCGGCTGACCAGGCGCCATCCGCTCTGCAGCTGCGCGTGCGCATGCTCGAGATGTCGCCGGTCTTCTCCGAGCTCCCTGACGGCGCCCTCCGGTCCCTGGCGAGACGGATGCGGGTCGTCGGCCTGCCCGCGGCTGACAAGCTCAAGCTGGGCACCGACCACGGCGATGTCGTCGTCTTTTTAGCCTCGGGGCTGGTCGAGCAGACGCTGACAGACGCTGCCGGCCGGGCCCTGCTCACGCGGCGGCGATTGCCTGGCGATATGTTGATCCTCCCCGTGCATCGAGCGGGCGACCGCTTCATCACCAGCATCGATGGCATCGCCAATGCCGTCCTGCTGACCCTGGATCGGGACAGCCTCGTCCAGGGGCTGGGACCGGAGGTCGAGAAGGTGGCGACGGCCCTGGACCATTTGTGGACACAGGAGCTGGCCGCGGTCGCGGCGGCGGAGGTCCAGCTTGCTTCGCGGACATCCGCCCCAGTCGTCGCGTTCTTCTCAGCCAAGGGCGGCTCAGGCTTGACCACACTCGCCGTCAACACCTCCGCCGCGTTGGCGCGAACCTATCCACGCCAGGTGTTGCTGATCGACCTGTCGGCGCCGTTTGGCCATGCCGCCCTGTTCTCAGACCTCATCGCCACGGGATCGATCGCAAGCGCGGCGAAGGCGGCTCCCGCTGACTTCGACAAGGTGCTGCGCCAGCACATCGTCTATCACCGCTCAGGCATGGGCGTCCTGCCAGGCACCCTCCGGCCCGAAGAGGTCGACCTTATGACGGGTGACCTCACGGGGCGGGTCCTCGACATTGTCGTCAGCTGGCAGCGGGTCATCGTCGTCGACCTGGGCACCTCATTGGGGGAAGCGGCGCTGGCGGTGATCGAACGGGCCGAGTGCCTGGTCGTGGTGGTGCCGCCCGAGATCGCAGCGATGACCGATGCACGCCGATCGCTAGCCGTGTTCCGCGACATCATGAACGTGCCCGACAACCGGATCGAGCTCGTGCTCAACCAGCGCGTCCCCCACCCCCCGCTTGAGCGCGCCGCGATCGAGGGCATCCTCGGCCGAAAGATGTCGGTGACGATCGGCTTCGACGATTCCAGACCTGAGGATGCGACGCTCGCCGGCGGCCTCGTCCTGCAGCGTGATGCATCGTCCCTGGTTTCGCGAGGCGCCACCGAGCTGGCTCGCGTGGTGATGGCGAACCTGAAGCTCAGTGGGTAAGCCCCGCTCCCGCACCCGAGGCCAGGCGCTTGTAGAGTTCGCGATCGCACTGCCGATTCTGATCCTGCTGGTGGCGGGGGTGCTGGAGCTTGGCCGCGGCTATGGGTACGCGATTGCCACCTCGGACGCGGCCCGCGACGGCGCGCGTTACGTAGCCGGCAAGACGGCCCTCACCGACGGGCCTGGTCTCGCTTCGATGTGCAGCATCATCAAGGCCGACCTCGCGGCTGTCACAGCCAACGTCAGCTGCGCGACCCTGGTCGCACACGCACCGCCATTTGTCAGCGGCACCGACTTCGCCAACCCGGCTGGCGGGCAAGCGGTCGTCGCCGTGTACTGCGGAACGAGCCTGAACTGCATGGGCACCGCCAACCCCCGTTATCAGTCTGAGATTGACGTGTACGTCTACTACGGGTTCAATGACCTGAACTTATTTGGCGGGCGGATCACCATCTCGGGCTCGAGCAAGACGACGACTTCATGGTGAAAAGCAAGGGTCAAGCCCTCGTGGAGTTCGCGCTCATTGCGCCCGTCGTGCTGCTGATCATCGGCGCCACCGTCGACATGGGTCGCGGCCTGCTCCTGTACGGGCTGCTCTCCGGGGCATCCCGCGACATGGCGAGGCAGGCTTCGCTCGAGTACTACAGCGGTTCCAACTCGCTCCCGCCCAGCTGCACCGCTCTCGCGACACCTTGCGGGCTCAAATCGATCGTCACCGGCGCGCACCTGCTGGACTCGCTCGGCGCCAATGTCGTATACCTCGATTCGACAGCGACCGGTTTGCCACCTACTTACGGGACGTATGCGGCCAATGCGGATCCGACGCAGCCCGGCGCGATCACGCTTTCGGGCGCCACCAACAACACTGTCTACGTCTTCATTTATGAGCTGGATCCCGCGAGCGGGGCCACGCGCTGGAGCTGCCCAGGCTGCGCCGCAGCAAGCGGCAGCGCCGTGCGCCTCCAAGGCCACCAACGTGTCGTGGTCGACCTCAAGTTCAACTGGCAGCCCGTGATGGCGCGCTTCCTGGGGATTCCGACAGTCATCACGTTCGACTCGCAGACAGTCGGCAGGCTCGAGTTTTGAACGCTCGCAAGCGCAAGCAGTCGGGCCAGGTGATGGTCCTAGTGGCGGTCGCCCTGCTCGCGCTGATCGGCTCTGCCGCGTTGGTCCTCCTGGCCGGCTCCAACGAATGGCAGAAGAATGAGCTGCAGGAGCTGGCCGACTCGACCGCTCTCGATTCGGCGCTGAAAGTCGGCGTGGGCTGCGACGCGGCGAAGGCCACGGCGATCCTCACGCAGGCCGACAACTTCCTGGCCACGCGACGAACGCGCACTGGCAGCCTGACCGTCACCGCCGGCACCTGCGCGAACCCCTATGTCGGAAACGACACCTTCGCAGGCGGGCTCACCGCGAAAATCACTTACCCCTACCGGGCGCACCAGCAGCAGGTCGAGGTGATCCTCACCTTGACGCTGCCGATCTCATTCGGCGCGGAGGTGGGGTCGCCCAGCACGACCGTGGTGCGCCGAGCAGTCGCGCAGGCCCTCGAGGGATCGGTGCCTGCGATCTCGGCGACGAACCTCACATGCGCGAGCGGCCAGGTCAACCTCAGGGGCAGCTTGAGGGTGCAGAACCTCATCACCATCAACGGGACCTGCGCGATGTACACGCATGCCCGCTTCGATGCCGCGTCGGGAACTTACTCGGACCTGGGCAACGCCAGGGTATACAC
>DATCPU010000004.1:0-5057 GCA_036569925.1 Candidatus Dormiibacterota bacterium | reverse complement strand
GGCTCGCGATCGTCACCGTGTTAACCGCCGGCCCGACCTGGACGACGCCTCCTCCCGAGGAGGCGACCGTGAAGCCTGTGACCGCAGACGAGCCTGGATCGCCAGGTGTCCAGCTCACAGCGGCCGAGCCGACGCCGGCGTCGGCGGTTACGGACGTCGGCGGCGCCGGTGAACCAATAGGGGCAACGTACGGGATGGACAGGACGTTGAGGACGACGTCAGTGGGTGAGGCGAGCGTGATTCCGTA
Organism: Candidatus Dormiibacterota bacterium; assembly: GCA_036569925.1. Taxonomy (GTDB): domain Bacteria; phylum Chloroflexota; class Dormibacteria; order Dormibacterales; family Dormibacteraceae; genus Palsa-872. The sequence continues at coordinate 4,810 of DATCPU010000004.1, read as the reverse complement.
GGCGGTCAACCCGTCCGGGCCGAAGGCCACCGATCGGACAACTGAGGTCGGAAAGGCCACGTTGCTGAAGCTCCAGGTGGCGATCGGCGTGGACGGAGCGCCGATCTGATAGGCGTAAAAAGAGAACCCGTAGATCTGGTCAGACTCGCCAATCACGAGGCCGCCGTTCGCGCCTGTGGAATCCACCGAGGCGCCTCCTGAATAGGTTGTCCCGTCGGACGTGAGGTCCGACAGGTTGTATTCGGTGATCCCCGAGGCGTGGAAATGGGTTCCATCTGCCGCGATGGCGGCGTCGGCGATCTCCGGCACATACGCGCTGTTCAGCTGCACAGGGCTGCCGCTCGACACATCGAAAGTGGTGAGACGCGACGGGCTGATGCCAGGGTCCCAAGCCAGGATCACAGTTGGGCTGGCGGCGTGGCTCGCTGCGAATTTGGCGCAGTAGTTGAGGGAGTTGGCGTTCGTGAAGGCGGAGGGGTAGAGGGTGACGGCCGGCGTGCCGGCGCTGGGATCCACGCTCGCCATCTCGACCGCGCTGCCCGTACATTGGCCGGTCGTCGTCCACAGCTTGCCGCCCGCGTAGATAAGGTCGTTGGGCTTAAAAAGGCCGCTGACCAGTACGCCGGTCTCGCTCAGGGTGCCGGTGTCGATCTTGTCGATCTCGCCCAGGGTCGTAAGCGCCACGTACAGCGTCGAGCCGACAATAGCCATGGAGTTCGCACCTGCCTCGCCGTTGATCCGTTTCTTGATCGTCCCGCTCAGGTCGGTGACCACGATGGCGCTGTCGGCGGGGCTCGAGACGAACACCTGCGACGTGGCAGGGTCGACGAGGATCCGGCCGAAGCTGGTGAGGCCTAGGTCGCTGTAGGTGGAGCTGGTGGCATGGACCGATTGCGTCCCGCCGCTCAGCATTCCTGCGGCGATCGCTACAGCGGCCAGCGTGCACGCCGTGATCCCGGACCTAAGCCCTCCCATCCCCGGCTCGGAACGATGGCACAAAACAGACGTTCGCGCGTGTTTTTGCAAACACGGGTGTCAAGGCCGGCGCACGGCGCCTGATGTCGTAGCGTTGAATCGTGAGCCGGGAAGTCGAGGACTGGAACCGTCGCCTGCTACGAGCCCGCGATGCCATGGACCGCGCCTACGCCGAGCCGCTGAACGTCCGCGCTGTGGCCGCGGTCGCCCATATCTCCCAGGCGCACTTCAGCCGCAGCTTCCGCGCCGTCTTCGGGGAGACACCGCATCGTTACCTGCAGCGCCGGCGGGTGGAACGCTCGATGTTCCTGCTCCGCGACACCGAGCGCAGCGTCACGGACATCTGCTTCGACGTCGGCTTCACCAGCCGGGGGACCTTCAGCCGCACGTTCCGAGAGATCGTCGGCGAGTCGCCGTCCGACTACCGCGTGGGACATGAGCCGATGGCGGCGCCGAACTGCTTCCAGAAGGCGTTCACCCGGCCGATGGTGGGGGCGGGTGAGGCGATGCAATCGAGCAGTTTTGGAGACCACGCCGCGGCGGAGGCTTCCTAGCATCGAGGTTGTCCCCATCAACTCTCACGAAAGGAGAAACCAAGCGATGATCAACAAGCTGAACGTCACGTCCGTCTGGGTCCTCGACAAGGAGGAGGCCCTGGACTTCTACGTCAACAAGCTCGGTCTGGAAAAGGCCAACGATGTCAAGCAGGGCACCTACCGCTGGTTGACGGTGCGCGTTCCCGGCGAGCCTGACACCGAGATCTCGCTTGAAGCCCCAGGCCCGCCGGTTCAGGACGAAGCCACCGCTGCACAGCTGCGCGAGCTGATCAGCAAGGGGGCAATGGGCGGACTTGTTTTTGTCACGGACGACGTCCGGGGTTTGTACGACACCCTCAAGAAGCGCGGCGTCACCGACTTCACGCAGGAGCCCGCCGACAATTTCTACGGCACCGACATGGGCGTCCGCGACCCCTTCGGCAACGCCATCCGGATCCTGCAGAGGAAGAAGGCCGCCCGTGAGGTGACCGCCTAGCCCCCGCCCAAATCCGTCATCTGTGCGGCACGGCCCACGCCAATCTGGCGTGGGCTTTGCCTTTGCCTGCCGAGACCAGCCAGAAGCAGGGCTTATGATCAGAAAAACAGCGACATCCCAAGGAGGAAGAGATGGCAGGTCCAGTAGTTCACAGCCCCAGCGGCCAGTTGCGCCCGCGGTTCGGGACGGCGCGGCGTGAGGATCTTCCCGGCTTCATCGGCATCATGCAGATCCTCCACCAGGAGCCAACCTCGAGCGCATTCGCACGCCTCATCACCGCGACGCAGACGCCCGAAGACGAGATCCCTCTCGCGCACGTTTTCGAGGAGATCTCTACGTTGGTCCTCCACGGGTTGCTGCCGGGAGACCTGCTTTTCGACGCCTTTGCGATCGACATCTACTGGAATCAGCTCAGCGCCCGAATCACCGAGGTTCGCAGCACGACCGGCAACGACAAGTTCTGCGAAAACTTCGAGATCGCTCAAAAGCTCGCGATCGCCTATCGCGAGGAGCGACCGACAAAGGTGCTTGCCGGCTGAAGCCAAGGGCTGTGTGTCGACAGAGCCTGCGGGGCTGAGCCCGGTCGGACCGAACTCGCGGAGTTAGCCGAACTCCACAGCGACGTACCAGTTGCCGTTCGCGCCTTTGACCCACGAGGTCCCCACGTAGCGGTAGTGCGAACCGAGGATGTTCGCGCGGTGGACCGGACTGGCCATGAAAGCGGTGTTGATCCGGGTGTCGCTTGCGATGGGCGAGTACCAGCCGACATTTTCGCCAGCGTGGTAACCGAGGTGACAGCCGAGGTCGCGAGTAGCGCCGTTGGTGTGAGAGAGGTATCCCTGCTTCGCAATCCGCACGGCGTTGCTCTTGGCAATGTACGCGAGGCATGTGCTCCAGGTCAGCTGGCCGAAGTGGTAGCGAACGCGATCCTGGTTGATGAGCAGCTGCTGCGTGGTGAAGATGACGACCCGGGTTGTCAGTGCGGGGTCCAAGATTGGCTTGGTCGCCGTGATGCCCCCTCCATTGGGGCCCGCGGACATTGAGCTTGGCGCGGCGCCGACCCGCGCAATTGACTGCGGGTGGCCTCGCAGCACAGATTGGGTGCCCATGGCGACGGCTACGAACAGGACGAGTGCGCTGAACCACAGCGCGGCGTTGCGCACGGTTAGGGTGGGCACGGGGGAATGTTTTGCTTGCATGAGCCGTCATAAGGTCTGACGGCAGTTGGCTGGATAACCTGTGGCTTTGGGATTAATAGCGGGTTCGGCCGGGGCGGGAGGCCGTGCATGCTATCCGGGTGAGTGAGCTCGTGGAGCCGACTTTTTCGGATGTGCTGGCGGCTGCCGGGCGGATCCGCCTGCACCTTGCACCCACTCCGCTCCGTCACTCGCCGGCAGTCAGCGAGCTCGTCGGTGCGGACGTCTATCTGAAGCACGAATTCCACCTTCCGACGGGCGCTTTCAAGGTCCGAGGTGGCGTCAACCTCGTCTCTCAGCTCGGCGCAAAGGAGCGTGAAGCGGGCGTGGTCGCCGCCTCGACCGGCAACCACGGCCAGTCGGTCGCGTTTGCGGCCCGGCTCTTCGGAGTCAAGGCGACCATTTGCGCGCCCGAGAACGCAAATGCGGCCAAGGTCGATGCGATGAGAGAGCTGGGGGCGACAGTGGAGCTGGTCGGAGCGGACTTCGATGAAGCGCGAGTCGCGTGCGAGGAGCTCGCAGCCGCCAAAGGCTACCGGTACATACACTCGGGAGACGAACCGTTGCTGATCGCCGGCGTTGGTACCCACACGCTCGAGATCCTGAGCGAAATGCCGCAGATCGACACGATCATCGTCCCGATCGGTGGTGGAAGTGGTGCGGCTGGCGCTTGCATCGTGGCGAAGGCCGTCAATCCAAAGATCGCGGTCATCGGGGTCCAAGCGGAGAAAGCCCCTTCCGCCTACCTCTCCTGGAAGGCCGGCGAACCTTTAGAGGCGACCACCAGCACGTGGGCGGAAGGGTTGGCCACCAGAACGCCCTTCGAATTGCCGCAGCGGATCTTGCGACGGCTGCTCGACGACTTCGTCCTCGTCTCGGAGGAGGCGATTTCCTCGGCTGTTCGGTTCCTGCTGGCGCGCAACCGGATCCTGGTGGAAGGTGCCGGGGCATCGCCGGTGGCGGCTGCTCTGGCGCTCAAAGAGCGGCTGGCGGGTCAGCGTGTCGCTTTGATACTGACCGGCGGCAACATTTCGGTCCTGCAGCTCAGGGCTGTGCTCGAGGGTTCTTAGTCGGTCGCGCTGCTCAGCGACCGACTGCGTAGCCCTGGTTACCCCTGGGGTTCGCGCCCGCTGCCAGCAGGCCGGCATGAGGATCGCGCGAGACGGCGCACAAGCGGCCGAGCGACCACGGCCCTTCTTCAATAACCTCATGACCCCGACGGCGAAGATCGTCACGCACATTGGCATCAAGCCGCGACTCGACGTGGAGCCGGCCAGGAAAGGCTTCATGTGGCGCAAAAGAGCTCGGGAAATGTGACGTGTGGAACATCGGGGCGTCAATCGCCGCTTGAAGGTCGCGTCCAAAGACCGCGTGTGCGAGAAAGAACTCGAGCGACCACTGGTCCTGCTGGTCACCGCCCGGGGTTCCGAACGCGAGACGTGGCTGGCCCTCGAACAGGGCGAGCGAGGGAGTCAGTGTGGTCCTCGGTCGTTTGCCCGCCTCCACGTGGTTGGGGTGGTCCCGGTCCAGGTTGAACATCTGTGCCCGCGTGCCAAGGCAAAACCCGAGACCGGGAACAACTGGCGAGCTCTGAAGCCACCCGCCGC
>DATCPU010000003.1:0-1963 GCA_036569925.1 Candidatus Dormiibacterota bacterium | reverse complement strand
CTCTGAGCCGCCGGCTCGCCCGCGAGCCAATCCTGAGCGGCCATGGGAGGTTGCCTGTGATCAAAGACCCTCGTCCCCACCGAGCTGCGTCATCTGCGGAACCACGAGCAGTTGGACCGATCCGACTCACCGCAGGGAATTGAGCCATGATCGATGCCGAGCTCCACGCCGAGATCCGTCGCCTCCACTTCGCCGAGCATTGGAAGGCCGGCACGATCGCCTCGAACCTCGGGGTTCATCCCGACGCAGTCCGCCGCGCTCTGCGGTTGGACGAGCGGCAACCACCGCCCCCTCGTCCACGCGCGCGGCTGATCGATCCGTTTCTGCCCATGGTGCGCGAGACCCTCGAGCGCTATCCGCGGCTACGGGCCACCAGGATCCACGCCATGCTCCGCGAACGCGGCTTTACCGGCTCGGCCCGGCAAGTCAGGCGCGTGGTGCACGAGCTCCGTCCCCGCAGGGCCGAAGCCTACTTGCTGCTGCGAGCCTTCCCGGGCGAGGAGGCACAAGCCGACTGGGCCGACTTCGGTGCGATCCCCGTCGGGGGAGCGGAGCGGCGTCTATCGGCCTTCGTGATGACCCTCTCGTATTCGCGCGCTCTTTACGTCGAGTTCTTCCTCGACCAGAAGACCGAGAACTTTCTGCTGGGCCACCGACGTGCCTTCGAGCACTTCGGGGGAGTGCCTCGCGCGGTGCGCATCGACAATCTCCGCGCGGCCGTGCTGGAGCGCCGCGGCCGAGAGGTCCACTTTCATCCGCGCTACCTCGAGCTGGCCGGTTGGTATCACTTCCAGCCGCGCCCATGCCGGCCGGCGCGCGGCAACGAGAAGGGCCGTGTGGAACGCTCCATCGGCTATCTTCGTGAATCGTTCTTCGCTGGGCGCAGCGTAACAACCATCGCCGAGATCAACCGCGCGGTCTGGCACTGGTGTGACGAGGTGGCAGCAGGGCGCCGCTGGCCAGACGATCCGCAACGAAGCGTCGCCGCAGTCTTCGAAGAGGAGCAATCACGCCTGCTCGCACTGCCGCAACATCCCCTCCAGATCGCTCATCAATGCCTGGTCGTTGCGGGCAAGACCATCTACGTCCGCTTCGACTGCAACGACTACTCCATTCCCCCATCGGTGGTCGGCAAGGAGTTGTCTCTGATCGCCACCGACACGCTCATCCGCTTGCTCGATGGCGCGGTCGAGATCGCACGTCATCCTCGCTCCTGGGATCGCGGCGAGCGCGTGACCGATCCGGCACATGCCAGAGCCGTCCTTGCTCAGAAGCGCCAGGGGCTGGGCCACTCGGCGCGCACCCCGCTCGAGATCGCCGTGCCCGAGGTCACCGCCTTTGTCGATGCCGCCTTTGGCCATGGCCAGCATGGAACGGCGGCCATTCTGAATCGCCTTGCCAACCTGCTCTCACTCTACGGCAGCACGGCTCTGGCCGCGGCTCTCGGTCAAGCCCTCAGCCGCGGCACGCCCACCCTGGCTTCGGTCGAGTATCTCATCGAGCAACAGCGTCGCGCCGCACGGCGTAACCCTCCCTTGCCCGTCGACCTGGGCGAGCGGCCCGATCTGGCTGCCCTGCATGTCCGTCCGCACGATCTGGACGACTACGACCAACTCACCAACAACACGGCTACCGACAAGGATGAGGAGAACGACGATGAATGATCTGGCCCAACGCCTCGCAGCCCTTGGGCTTCACGCCTCCGCCGGCTCCCTCGACGATCTGCTCGCTCGGGCCGGCGATCGCCGCTTCTCGCCACGCGATCTGCTCGAAGAAATCGTCCTTCGCGAGTCGGCCGACCGCTCGCGCAAGTCGCTCGAACGGCGCCTCTCCCATAGTCGCATCGGCTCCTTCAAGCCCATCACCGACTTCGACTGGAACTGGCCTAAGAAGATCGATCGCGCCCTGATCGAACGTGCCCTTCTGCTCGACTTCATTGCCGAGGGCCGGAACCTGATCCTGC
>DATCPU010000002.1:0-3044 GCA_036569925.1 Candidatus Dormiibacterota bacterium | reverse complement strand
GGCGGCTGCCCGCTGTCTGTCGTATGCCACGCGCTTGGTGCTGTTGGTCAGAACGTCGTGCGCCAAGTTGATCAACTTCGCGTGCTCGAGCGCGTCCGGATGATTGCCGCGATCAGGGTGCCAGTACTTGAGCTGCCGCCGCCAGGCGGCGTGCAACTCCGTCTCCGTCGCGTCAGGCGGGACGCCAAGCACGAAGTAGTAGTCGGCTAAGGGACGCCGGTCGTCAGGCGAGGCCGTACCTCCTTCGTCTCGCACGTAGAACGGGGCTGTCGAAATCGCAGTCTCGCACGGCGGCCAGGGCTTGTGGCAAGCCCCTCGCCACGGGGATAATGGTTATCCAGACAGTAGTTTTTACAGCTGCTTTGCCGCAACGCTTGCCCACCGACCTCAAGGGCACCAGGTCCAGGATGAGTACCCCTGGCGCGACTAGATGTCTTTCGCGCGCAAGGCTGGAACCACCAGGCCGGACTCGTACGCCATCACCACGGCCTGAACCCTGGACCGAGCTTCGAGCTTGCTCAGGATGTGGGTTACATGGGTTCTTACGGTCGCCTCGCTGACGTGCAGCTTCTTGCCGATCGCCGAATTGTCCAGGCCGCCGGCAACTTCGATCAGCACCTCCGCTTCTCGTGTCGTCAATGTCTTGATCGCCGCCGGCCGTGCCACGCCGGAAGGTCGGTAGTGGGCCTCGATCAGCCGCCGGGTGCGCGAGGGCATGACGAGAGCGTCCCCGCCTGCGACCAGTTGGATGGCCGAGATCAACTGCTCGGGTGACGACTCTTTGAGCAGGAACCCAGATGCTCCTGCTTGCAGCGCCTTGAACACGTATTCGTCCACGTCGAACGTGGTCAGGATCAAGACCCTAGTGGAACGCAGTTCGGAAATGATCAGGCGCGTCGCTTCGATCCCATCCAGCCGCGGCATACGAACGTCCATCAGGACAACGTCCGGCGAGAGCCGCCTGGCAGCCGCTACGGCCGCCTCGCCGTCGGCAGCCTCGGCAACGACCTCCATGTCGGGACGGCTTTCGAGGATTAGTCGAAGGCCGGCGCGGACCATTGCCTGGTCGTCAGCGATCAAGACCCTGATACTCATGCAGGGTCGATGGGTAGCGTGGCTTTGACGTCGAACCCACCGTCGATCCGTGGTCCGGCCTCGAACACTCCTCCGTATAGGGCTGTTCGCTCGCGCATTCCGATGAGGCCGTGCCCGACGCCCGGCGCATTGCCGTTGAGTGCGGGCCCGGCGTCCTGCACCTCAACCTCAATCGCGTCATGGATGCGCCGGACCACGACATCCACCGCCGAGTGCGACGAGTGCTTCAGCGAGTTGGTGAGGGCCTCCTGGATGATGCGGTACATGGACAGATCAACGCCTTTGGGCAGGTCGTCGACAGACCCCTCGATCGCCAGCCGGACCGGCATGCCGGCTGCCTGCATCTGGGCGAGCAGGTCATCCAGCTGGCGAAGGCTTGGCTGAGGGGCCAGTTCGCCGACCTCGCCGTTGTCTCTGAGTACAGTGAGCATCCTTCGGAGCTCGCCCATTGCCTCGCGGCCTGTTGCTTCGATTGCCAGCAATGGTTGGCGGGCGCGTCCAGGCTGCCAGTCCAGCGCCTGGCGCGCGGCACCTGCTTGCAACACCATCAGGCTGACGCTGTGTGCTACGACGTCGTGCAGCTCGCGCGCGATCCGTGACCTCTCGTCGACGAGGGCGACCTGCACGTCGGCGTCTCGGCGCCGTTCCAGCTCGGCAGCCTTGAGTGCGAGCTGGTCGCCGCGCAGCTGCCCGATGCGGACCGTCTTTCCCAGCACCCAGGCCAGGGCGAGAAAGACCCATGTGCCGAGATCCGCCGACAGATTTCCTTTCGCGAGATCTGAGACGACTTGGCTCGCTACGACAATCGCTGCAGCCGCGACAGCGGTTCTGCCAGATGTGCTGGTCGCTGCAAGATAGACGACCAGGAGCATAGCCACGAAGAGTGCTAAAAGATTCAGCGAGATGCCGGGAGGAGGCGGGAGGGCCCACATCGCCATCACGATCACCAACGGAGGAATCGGCAGGGCGCGCGTAAACGCCAGCGGCAGGGTGAAGGCCAGGGCTACCAGCGAAAGAACCAGGTGGCTTCCGGTGACCGGTTCATTGAAGAGCGGTGCTGGACCGATCCAGATCTCGTACTGGGTTATGGCCGTGAACACGGCAGCGACAACCACGTCGATCTTGTACAAGCGCCAGAAACGGGTCATGGGCGGTCCCCAATCTAGGCTTATGGCTGGGGGTTTGGCATCAGCCCCGGCGATGAGGTCATCTACGCCACATCGATGAGGGTTGCTGTGTATACACCCGCAACGGTATGGCGAATTCAGCGCGTGGGCTGACGACCGAGGCGTGGGCGTGGCGGGAGGATAAACCCATCAAACCGGAGGTGTCGTTGATGTCTCGAAATTGGTTGTCCCGTTTCCCAGCCGCGTGCGGACTGTTCTACGTGATCATCGGCCTTGTCGCAACAGGAAGCGGTGACGACAACGCGCCGACGTCAACCTCGTCCGGTCAAGCGATCGCCGCCTACGCGACCACACATCAGGCGGGTCCGTTCGCCGGCTTGGGCGAAATGGTTGCTCTCCTGCTACTGGCGGTCTTCGTGGTCGCCCTGTATACGGCACTTGGTCGCAGGGAGTCCGGCAAGGAGGCGGCAGTCGTCGTTCTTGTCGGTGGCGTCCTCACCGTGGCGATCAAGCTTGGGAGCTTCCCAGCCTTTTTTGCGCTGTACAGCGCGGGTCAGGCGACCGATCCGGCAGTGGCGCGCGCGATGTTGCAGATGAACGATTACGCATTCAACGTCACGTTGTTCACGCAGGCTCTGCTGCTTTCGGCGGTTGCAATTGGCGGACTTGTGAGCAGCACCATCCCGCGGTGGTTAGCCGCAACCGCCGGCGTGCTTGCGGTGGCGCTTGTGGTGTCCTTCCCGATCTTTGCAGGCAAGGGATTCAATCCGATCGAGCTGTTCTGGCTCGCGTGGGTCGTCGTCGGCAGCGTCACGCTAACGA
>DATCPU010000001.1:0-1848 GCA_036569925.1 Candidatus Dormiibacterota bacterium | reverse complement strand
GAGCGGTGCCAATCCTTTGTGCTGATAGCCATCGGGGAGTCGATAGTGGTCATCGGCGCGGGCCTGGCCAGCGGGCCGAGCATCGGGCCGCGGGAGCTGGCCGCCATCCTGGTCGCGTTCGCAGGATCCGTAGGGCTGTGGTGGGTGTATTTCGACCGCACTGCGGCGGTAGCCGAAGCCATCCTGGCGACTCACCCCGACCCCGGACGCCTCGGCCGCAGCGCGTACCACACGATCCACCCGGTCATGATCGGCGGGGTCGTCGCCATCGCTGCCGGCGACCACGCGATCGTGTCGCACCCGGATGCTTCTGCCGGTATCGCCTCCGCACTCATGCTGGTGGGGGGATCCGCTCTATTTCTCACGGGTCACGCACTGTTCAAGCTCACGGTCTGGAACATCGTCTCGTGGTCTCGAGTCGTCGCCGTCGCGGTGCTGCTCGTCTTCATACCGATCGCGGCTGCGCTGCCCGACCTGGTGGTCGGAGCAGTGGCGGCAACAATCGTGTTGGCGGTGGCCGCCTCTGATCCATTCCTATCTCGGAGGCATGAGAGGTCGGTGCACGCTGCCAGGAAGCACACTCAGACCGCGGCCAAGAATCGCTAGACGATGTCGATAACCGGAACCCGGCTCCGACCAGTCAGTGAGCGTCCCCCTTCGGGAGCGCATATCAAAGGAGCTACGAGATGAAGTACATGATCATGACGTTCGCGTCCGCCGAAGCCGGCTTGGCGACCATGGGCAAGGAGTGGATGGTCAACATGATCCAGTTCATGAACAAGCTCGACGAGGATCTCAAGAAGTCTGGGGAATTCGTGAGCGCCGAGGGGCTGGCGGAAGGAAGCCAGGCCAAGACTGTCCTCTTCGAGAATGGCATCTCGGTCGCCACCGACGGCCCGTTTGCGGAATCGAAAGAGTCACTCGTCGGCTACTGGATCGTCGACGTCGAGGATGAGGATCGCGCCATTGCGATCGCCTCACGCATCGTCGACTTCGTCAAAGTGCCCATCGAAGTCCGTCGCGTGATGGACGCACCGCCCGACTTTTGAGATCGGAATCCCCTCAGATTGAGGACCTGCTGCGCGAGCTTGCGCCGCAGGTCCTCGGAGCCCTCGTCAGGCGCCATGGCCGGTTCGACGCCTGCGAGGATCGCCTGGCTTAGCTGCGGACCTTGATTATGGCATCGCCCTGGCGGACAATGCCCGGCACGACCACGCGGCAGTTGGCTCCGCGCAGGCGCAGCTCCCGCCCGACCTGGGAGTTGACAAACTTCTGCGCGTCGACACCGTAGCGCGCCACGAATTTCGAGCAGCCCGTGTGTGGAGCCTCGCTGAACTCGATGATGGCGGACCCGATCTGAACGCGGCTGCCCGGCGGAAGGTTGGCCACGCTGATGTCGAGGTCGACGTATAGCTGGTCGCCGGCCAGTGGCCAGCGCTCCCGGTCTCCAGCGACCGCCGCGGCTACACGTGCATTCATCAGAGTCAGCTGTGCCTCAGGGTTGGCGCTGCCGTCCGCGGTTCGGCTGCTGCCGCGGGCTCGCCACGTGTCGCCGTCGAGGCCGCTTGTCTCATCGAGCCTCGCCTCAGTCAAGACCACTCGCTGGTCGACGGCCGGCCGGGCGACGATCAGCTCAACAGTCCCTGCATCTGTGGGGGCGTTGCGGATTTCGTCGATGCTCTGCTCGAGTCGAGTCATGTCGACTTCCTTCAGCACATCAGTATTTTGCACCTGGCCCAGCTTTTGATTGCTTTAAGGTTGGCGGAGTTCATCCGATCGTTTGCAGTGTGGAGACCTGGGATGCGACGCATTGACCTGACCTTGGCGGCTGTGGTGGCAATCCTTTTG